>NZ_KV810266.1:0-43241 GCF_001812735.1 Neisseria sp. HMSC069H12 | reverse complement strand
TGAGTGTCCAAGATTTGGGGGCCAGTTCAATTACTTTCAGACGGCCTTTCTTATTGTGCTAATCAAGCAGCAGTTACTTTACTTTCATGACGCAACAAAGTAATCAAATCACTGATACGTTTTTTCATGGAACGACGATCGACGATTTGGTCGATTGCGCCCTTCTCCAACAAGAATTCTGCACGCTGGAAACCTTCCGGCAAGGTTTCGCGTACAGTCTGCTCGATAACGCGCGGACCTGCAAAACCAATCAGAGCATTCGGCTCTGCCAAAACCACATCGCCCAAGAAGGCAAAGCTGGCAGATACGCCGCCCATGGTCGGGTCGGTCAATACGGAAATAAACGGCAGACGTTTTTCAGTCAGCAAATGCAAAGCCGCACTGGTTTTCGTCATCTGCATCAAAGAGTTCAAACCCTCCTGCATACGCGCACCACCGGAAGCCGCCACGCAAATAAACGAACAATTATCTGCAACAGCACGGCGTACACCCTGCACGAAACGTTCACCCACTACCGAACCCATGGAGCCGCCGATAAAGCGGAATTCAAAAGCAGCCACCACGACGGGCAGGCCGTTCATGGTGCCTTTCATAACAACCAAAGCATCGTCTTCGCCGGTTGCTTTACGCGCAGCAGTGAGGCGATCCGTATATTTCTTGCTGTCTTTAAATTTCAGCGGGTCTGTCGGTTTAATATTGACTGCAATCTCTTCACGGCCTTCTTCATCCAAAAGCAGGTCCAAACGTTCACGCGCAGAAAGCGGATTGTGATGATTACATTTCGGGCAGACTTCGCTGTTTTGTTTCAACTCGGTTGAGTAAACCGTTGCCGAACAAGACGGACATTTGTGCCACAGACCTTCAGGGACGCTGGACGAACTGCTTCGGTTTTTAATTTTCGGAGGAAGAATTTTATCTAGCCAGCTCATGAATGACTCCTTAGGATTCAGAATTCAGACGGCCAGTTGAACGTAAGGCCGTCTGAAACAATGGAATGGAAAAATTTAGCGAATCGCGTCTTTCAACTCTTTAACCAACGCGCCTACTGCTTCAGCCTCGCTACCTGCGTGGCTTTCAATCTCTTTGACGATACGGCTGCCGACAATAACGGCATCCGCCACCGCACCAATCTTACGCGCACTCTCCGCATTATTGATGCCGAAGCCGACACCAATCGGAATATCGATGTATTTGCGCAAAAGCTCTATTTTACGCGAAACTTCTTCAGTGTCCAAACTTGCCGCACCGGTTACACCTTTGAGCGATACATAATACACAAAACCGCCGGCTACTTTGGCAATCGTTTGAATACGATCCTCAGTTGTCGTTGGCGCAATAAGGAAAATGCAATCAATACCTTGCGCTTTCAACAACTCATGTAAAGGCGCAATGGTTTCTACCGGAGAATCCACGGTCAACACGCCATCAACGCCTGCTTTGGCAGCCGCTTGCGCAAACGCCTGATAACCCATTTTATGTACAGGGTTCAAATAGCCCATCAACACAACCGGCGTTTTATCATTGGTTTGGCGGAACAAGCGCACTGTTTCCAATACGTCGTGCAAGGAAACTTGATTTGCCAACGCCCTTTCAGCCGCACGTTGAATAGTCGGGCCATCCGCCATAGGGTCAGAAAACGGCACACCCAGTTCCAAAATATCAGCACCATTAGCCACCAGGCTATGCATCAATGCCAAGGTTATCTCAAGGCTGGGATCACCCACCGTAATATAAGGAATCAGTGCTTTTGCGCCATTGAGCGCTGAGAAAGTTTGTTGGATTCTGCTCATTTTCTGCTATCCATTTCATCGATTTGAATGTTGTCCGGCAGCCTGTTTGTTCAGCCGTTACATTTATTTTAAAAACCTCAGTCTGCCATGAAAAGGCGGCATCTATCCGCATTATCTAATGACTGTTTCTTCCCAATCGGCAAACAAGAGGCTAAGTATAACATTTACGGCTATTTCATAGAATCATTTGCAATCAAGATTCTGATATTTTGAAAGCAATATAAAACAATAAAGGCCGTCTGAAAATCATTCAAACAGCCTTTATTAGAATCAATTATGCAAATCTTTGTATGCCTTCGCACTTTTGATCAGAATTTCCCTATCGATTACAGCTCGACATGGTGGTTTTGTTGTCCAGAACCCAGATGACGCTCCAAATCAGACAAAATCTGCATCAGACCATGACGGACTTCTTCTGCATTGGCGGCAGGATTGCCGTTTGCATCCAAAGCGCCACGGCTGAACGTATCGATATATGGTTCAAACGTATCTTTAAGTTTCAACAACTTAACTACATCTGAGCGCGTATATCGATCACCACCGTATCCAATCACAACATTATTTTCATGTTGCCATTGGGCAAACTGAGCCGGACTGATTTGCACCAATTGGCACATTTCATCCAACGTAAAATAACGCTTGGCAGGAATAACCGGATTATTGTTGTTTGTCATAGTAATGCTCCACCATGCCTTTGAGTTTTTGGCTGGCATGGAAAGTCACCACACGGCGTGCGGTAATCGGCACTTCTTCGCCTGTTTTAGGGTTACGGCCAGGGCGTTGAGGTTTATCACGCAATTGGAAATTACCGAAACCTGAAATTTTAATTTCTTCACCACGCGCCAAAGTGCTGCGGATTTCTTCAAAAAAGAGCTCGACGATTTCTTTGGCATCATTCTTGGTGACGTTGCTGACTTTGTCGACCAAAATATCAGCCAATTCTGCTTTAGTTAATGTCATGTGTTTACCTTCATTCAAACTGGTGCAATTATTACCAAAATTCTTTTAAAAATCAAGTCCTCACCAAAAAATTAAATATTATTGGCGATTTTTGGCGACAACTTTTGTCTTATGTTAAGCGCGAAGCTGTGCGTCTTTTTCGGCTGCCGCTTTAATCATTTTCGCAACCAAAGGCTCGATGACTTCATCTGTCAGCGTGTTTTCCATATCTTGCAAAATGATTTTGACGGCAACGCTCTTCATGCCTTCAGGCACTCCCGTACCGCGGTAAACGTCAAACACGCTGATTTCTTGAACCAGCTTGTTCGCCGCCGCTTTCAGGGCATTTAACAAATCATCATGCGTTACAGCCTCAGGCATTACAAATGCCAAATCTCGGCGTGCAGCTTGGAATTTGGATACGGACTGATAACGGGTTTTCTCACGACCCAATACCGCATCCATATCGATTTCAAATACCAGCGGCGCTTGCGGCAAATCATATTTTTGCAGCCATTTCGGATACAACTCGCCAACAAAACCAACTACTCGGCCATCTGAAACAATATTGGCGGCACGTCCTGGATGCAATGCTGGATGTTCGGTTTTAACAAAAGATACTTCTTTGTTTTTCAAAAGGCTCTCAACATCGGCTTTCATATCGTAGAAATCTACGTTGCGTGTTTTCTCACCCCATTGCTCAGGCAGCACGGAGCCATACCACAAACCGCCGATACGTTCGTTTTGAACAAATTGATCAGCCGAATCTTTGCTGAACACGCGGGCGATTTCAAACACGCGCACGCGGTTTTGCTTGCGGTTCAGATTGTTCTGCAGAATTTCCACCAAGCCGCCGATGAGCGTGGATCGCATCACGGCATACTGCGCTGCCAGTGGGTTTTGCAGGCGGATGGGGTTGTCGTTTGCGGCAAAATCAAGCTCCCATTGCTCGTCAACGAAGGCGTAGCTGACCACTTCGCGGTAGCCGCGCGCCGCCATTTCGTTATAAACGGCAAAACGCGGACGGCGAGTTTCGGGCAGCGCCAGCATTTTCAGACGGCCTGATGTGTAATCGTCGGGGATATTTTCATAGCCGTTAACGCGGCCGATTTCTTCAATCAAATCGGCTTCGATTTCGATGTCGAAACGGAAACTCGGCGCGGTAACACGGAAACCTTCCGCCGTTTTTTCAGGCTGCAAGCCCAAGTGCTGCAAAATGGTTTCCACCTGTTCGGCAGGAATGTCCACGCCCAACACGGTTTTCAGACGACCCAAACGCAATTCGACCTGTTTGTTTTCAGGTAGCCTGCCCAACGCTTCCACCATTTCGCCTGCCTCACCGCCGCAGATTTGCAAAACCAATTCGGTAGCACGCTCAATGGCATCGGCCTGCAAACGGTAATCCACACCGCGCTCAAAGCGGAACGACGAATCCGAGCCAAAACCGTATTGGCGCGATTTGCCGGCAATAATTTCAGGCGCAAACCAAGCCGCTTCCAGCACGATATTTTGTGTGTCGTCTGAAACCGCGCTTGCCTCGCCGCCCATCAAGCCGGCCAAGCTCAACGCACCTTTTTCATCAGCGACCACCAGTGTATTGTCAGCCAAAGTAACCGTCTTCTCATTCAGGCACGCCAAAGTCTCGCCATTTTGAGCACGGCGGACAATTAAACTGCCTGACAGCTTGTCAGCATCGAAAACGTGCATAGGCTGACCGATTTCCAGCATCACATAGTTGCCGATGTCCACCAATGCGGAAATGCTGCGGATACCGCTGCGCTCCAAACGTTGTTTCATCCAATCAGGGGTAGCCGCTTTCGCATTGACATTTTCAATCACGCGACTGATAAAACGGCCACAGTCAGCCGGTGCATCAATACGGACAGCCTGTTTTTTCTCACTGCCGATAGAGGCCGTCTGAATTTCAACAGGCGTAAACGCACATTGAGTCAACGCAGAAACCTCACGCGCGATGCCCTTAACACTCAAGCAATCAGCGCGGTTAGGCGTAATTTTCAACGTAAACAGCGTATCGTCCAAATCCAAGTATTCGCGGATATTGGCACCGACAGGCGCATCTTCAGGCAGAATATGCAGACCGTCTACGCCATCATCAGGCAAACCCAGTTCATTGGTCGAACACAACATACCGTTTGATGGTACACCACGCATTTTAGTCGGCTTAATTTTGAAATTGCCCGGCAAAACTGCACCCGGCAACGAACACGGCACTTTAATACCCGGCTTGACATTCGGCGCACCACAAACAATCTGAACCAACTCACCCGTACCGGCATCAACTTGGGTAACGTTCAAACGGTCTGCATCAGGATGTTTCTCAACGGATTTCACTTCGGCAACAACCACACCACTGAAAGCAGGGGCAGCAGTATCGATTTCTTCCACTTCCAAACCGGCCATGGTCAAAAGATGTTCCAGTTTATCGGCAGAAAGATCAGGATTGGCTTGGGTTCTCAGCCATGAATAAGGAAATTGCATATTATTTTCTCTACTATCAGGCCGTCTGAAACAAATTTTTATCAGACGAAATCAGTAATATCTATTCACTTTTCAGACGGCCTATCAAAAGACCATCTGAAATTTATTTAAACTGCTTCAAGAAGTTCAAATCGTTATCAAAGAACAGGCGCAAGTCGTTCACGTTGTAACGCAGCATAGCGAAGCGGTCAAGACCGATACCAAAGGCGAAACCGGTATATTTTTCAGGGTCAATATTGACGTTTTTCAACACGTTAGGATGTACCATACCGCAACCGCCTACTTCCAACCATTTGCCATTTTCACCCATGATATCGATTTCAGCTGAAGGCTCAGTAAACGGGAAGAAAGACGGACGGAAACGCACTTGCAGGTCATCACGTTCAAAGAAGCGACGGATAAAATCAGTAAACACAGCTTTCAAGTCGGCAAAAGTCACACCCTCTTCTACCCACAAACCTTCAGCCTGATGGAACATAGGCGAGTGAGTGGCATCACTGTCTACACGGTAAACGCGGCCGGGGGCAATAATGCGGATAGGCGGCTCTTTTTTGTCGAGCATATAGCGGATTTGAATAGGCGAAGTGTGTGTGCGCAAAACGTCGCCGTTTTCAACGTAGAAAGTATCTTGCATCGCACGCGCTGGGTGATTTGCAGGAATATTCAAGGCTTGGAAATTATGGAAATCGTCTTCGATTTCAGGGCCGTCCGCTACTTCAAAACCCATACCGTGAAACAGCTCGACCACACGTTGCAAAGTTAAAGTAACTGGATGCAAACCGCCATGTTCTTGCGCACGGCCCGGCAAAGTAATATCCAATGCTTCTGCAGCCAATTGAGCTTGCAGCTTGGCTTCATTTAGGGTATCGCGTTTGGCATTAAAGGCCGTCTGAAACTGATTTTTGCATTCGTTGATGTGCGCACCTATGGTTTTACGCTCTTCAGGAGACATTTGACCCAAAGTTTTCAAAAGTCCGGTCAATTCGCCGGTTTTACCAAGATAGCGTGCTTTAATTTGTTCTAAAGCATTGAAGTCTTGCGCGGCTTCAATAGCGGCAATACCTTCTGCAACGATACGGTTTACATTTTCCATAGTGGTTTATCGTCTGTTTGTTGATGGCAGGCCGTCTAAAACAACAAAGCCGTCTGTTGGATTTGATTTCAAACCCGTTCAGACGGCCTTTTGTCTTACTGCGGCCAATCCGTTTGATAAGAGAGGCCTATTTTATCGCAAATTAGTATAAAAAAATAGAGTTTAAAGAAAGAAAATCAACTACATAGGATTTCTTTAAGAAAAGAAAAAAGGAAGCATAAGCTTCCTTTTTAAATAATCTTATCGAATTAAGCAGCCAAAGCAGCTTTAGCTTTTTCAACCAATTGTGCAAATGCAGCTTTGTCGAATACAGCCAAATCAGCCAATACTTTGCGGTCGATTTCGATAGCAGCGCGTTTCAGGCCGTTCATGAATTTGCTGTAAGACAGACCATTTTCACGGGCACCTGCGTTGATACGAACGATCCACAGTTGACGGAATTGACGTTTGCGTTGGCGACGGTCACGGTATGCGTATTGACCGGCTTTCATTACCGCTTGTTTGGCAACACGGTAAACGTTTTTACGACGACCGCGGTAGCCTTTGGCTAACGCGAAGACTTTTTGGTGACGAGCACGAGCGGTAACACCGCGTTTTACGCGTGGCATATTCTAAACTCCTTAAGCGTAGGGCAACATTTTAGCAACAGAAGCCAAATCGCGTGAATCAACCATAGCGGTGCCGCGCAATTGACGTTTAGTTTTAGTGGTTTTTTTGGTCAGGATGTGACTTTTGAACGCATGACCGCGTTTTACACCACCGTTACCCAGTACTTTAAAGCGTTTTTTCGCGCTAGACTTGGTTTTCATTTTAGGCATTGGAAAACTCCATTCGTTATTAGATAAGGTATAAGGGGTTTTGAAATAAATTTCAAACACTTGGAACCCAAAATACCACGGTTTTTGCCGCTAATTAAACCTTATTTCGAGCGGCAATCGAAATAAGCCTTGCATTATAGCTTTATTTTTTCTTAGGCGCAATCATCATCACCATTTGGCGGCCTTCCATTTTAGGGAAGGACTCGATTTGTGCCACTTCAGCCAACTCTTCTTTTACGCGCTCAAGCAGTTGGGCACCCAATTGTTGGTGGGCCATCTCACGACCGCGGAAACGTAATGTCACTTTGACTTTGTCACCATCGGCGAGGAAGCGGTTGATGTTGCGCATCTTGATTTGATAGTCGCCTTCATCAGTACCCGGACGGAATTTAATTTCCTTGATTTGTACCTGCTTTTGGTTTTTCTTGGCTTCGTCGCGCTTCTTGGCTTGTTGGTATTTGTATTTACCGTAATCCATCAGTTTGCATACGGGCGGTTTGGCAGTCGGGGAAATTTCTACCAAATCGACATCTTGCTCTTCGGCCATAGCCAGAGCTTCACGAACTGAAACGACACCAAGCTGATCGCCTGACTCACTGATTAATCGCACTTCTTTGGCGGTAATTTCACCATTGATTCGTGCTTCGCGTTCTTGAGCGATGATGAATACTCCTATAAAAATTAATGATTGACGAGGGCGTCAGTGATTTCTTGCTGCAATTGTGCAATAAAATCATCTACATTCAAAGAACCCAAGTCTTCTGCTTTGCGGCGTACCGCAACTTTGTTTTCTTGTTTCTCTTTATCGCCGACAACGATTTGATAAGGGAAACGGTATTGACTGTTGTCACGGATTTTGTAACCGATTTTTTCGTTACGCAAATCCAATTCGACACGGAAGCCCGCCGCCTGCAACTTGGCAGCCACTTCGCGACAATAATCTGCTTGGTTCTCGGTGATATTCATAATCACCATTTGAACCGGCGCAAGCCACAATGGGAATGAGCCTGCATGGTTTTCAATCAGAATACCGATGAAGCGCTCCAACGAACCCAAAATAGCACGGTGCAACATTACGGGACGCGTACGGTCGTTGTTTTCTGTTACATACTCGGCATTCAAACGCTCCGGCAATACGAAGTCCAACTGCAGGGTACCGCACTGCCAAGAACGACCCAAGGCATCTTTGACATGATATTCAATCTTAGGACCATAGAATGCACCTTCGCCAGGCAATTCTTCCCACTCTACTCCGCAGGCGGTTAATGCGTCACGCAGGCCTTGTTCGGCCTTATCCCAAACTTCGTCAGAACCTGCTCGTTGTTCAGGGCGGAGGGACAACTTCACGGCAACATCATGGAAGCCGAATTGTTTGTAAATGCGAACCAGCAACTCATTGAATGCACGTGCTTCATCAACGATTTGATCTTCAGTACAGAAGATGTGCGCATCATCCTGCACAAAACCGCGAACACGCATCAGACCATGCAACGCACCGCTTGGTTCATTACGGTGGCAAGAACCGAACTCAGCCAAACGCATTGGCAAATCGCGATATGAGCGCAAGCCGTTATTGAAAATTTGCACATGACCCGGACAGTTCATCGGTTTAACCGCGTATTCGCGTTTTTCGGAACTGGTCACGAACATATTGTCTTTATAGTTTTCCCAGTGGCCGGATTTTTCCCAGAAGGTTTTATCCATAATCTGAGGCGTTTTCACCTCTTTATAACCGGCAGCATTCAGCTCTTTGCGCATATGCTGCTCAATCACTTGCCACAAAGCCCAGCCTTTAGGATGCCAGAACACCATGCCCGGTGCTTCATCTTGCAGGTGGAACAAATCCAATTGTTTACCCAGCTTACGGTGGTCGCGTTTTTCCGCTTCCTCGATGCGTTGGATATAGGCTTTCAATTCGTCCTTACTTGCCCAAGCCGTACCGTAAACACGTTGCAACATTTCATTGTTGCTGTCGCCACGCCAGTATGCGCCTGCCAACTTGGTCAGCTTGAAGTTTTTCAAGAAACGGGTATTGGGAACGTGAGGACCGCGGCACATATCGACGTATTCTTGATGATGATACATGCCCATTGCTTCCACTTCAGGCATGTCTTCAATCAGACGCAATTTGTACTCTTCGCCGCGATCTTGGAAAATTTTGACGGTTTCTGCACGAGGCGTCATCACTTTAATGACGTCATAGTCTTGTGCAATCAACTCTTTCATGCGCGCTTCAATGGCGGCTACATCATCAGGCGTAAATGGTTTTTCAGTTGCGATATCGTAATAGAACCCGTCTTCAATCACCGGGCCGATAACCATTTTGGCATCAGGATAGAGCTGCTTGACCGCATGACCGACCAAGTGCGCGCAGGAGTGGCGGATAATTTCCACACCTTCTTTGTCTTTAGGCGTAATGATTTGAACGTGGGCATCTTCGGTAATCGGATCGCAAGCATCCACCAATTTACCGTTAACCTTGCCTGCTACCGTTGCCTTTGCCAAACCTGCACCGATAGACGCTGCAATTTGCGCCACGGTAACGGGTGATTCATATTGGCGGACCGAACCGTCCGGCAAGGTAATGTTCAACATCAGAAAGCTCCAAAACATTAAAAAATAACGGCATAAAGCCGTTATGGAAATTTGGTAGGCACAATTGGACTCGAACCAACGACCCCCACCATGTCAAGGTGGTGCTCTAACCAACTGAGCTATGTGCCTTCATCTAAGTCGCTTATTGTAACGAAGCGTGTTCCCTTTTGCAAGCATCTGTAAATACTTTTCAGACGGCCTGAATATTTTTGTTTGATTTATACCTCATTTTTTATTTCCTCCATCATTCATGCCGTCTGAAGCATTGTTTTGACAAAGATAAAATCCAGCCGTCAACCAACGAAAAATCCTTTATAATCTGCCCTTTCATTTCGCACACGCGCGAACGTCCAATCTATTATTACTATGCTCAAATTTACCTTACACAAAAAAGACGGTCATGCCCGACGCGGCACTTTGGAACTGAACCACGGCAAAATCGAAACGCCGGTATTTATGCCGGTCGGCACTTACGGTTCGGTCAAAGCAATGAACCCGCAAAACCTGCATGACATTAAAGCGCAAATCATCTTAGGCAACACTTACCATCTGTGGCTGCGCCCCGGCTTGGAAGTCATCGAACAATTCGGCGGCCTGCACGAATTTATCAGCTGGGACAAGCCGATTTTGACCGACTCGGGCGGTTTCCAAGTATTTTCGTTATCCGATATGCGCAAGCTGACCGAAGAAGGCTGTACATTCCAAAGCCCGATCAACGGCGACAAACTGTTCCTCTCGCCCGAAGTGTCGATGAAAATCCAAACCGTATTGAATTCCGACATCGTGATGCAGTTGGACGAATGCACCCCTGGCGAAGCAACGCACAGCCAAGCGCAAAAATCGCTGCAAATGAGCCTGCGTTGGGCGGAACGAAGCAAAAAGGCTTTTGAAGACCTGAAAAACCCGAATGCGCTGTTTGGCATTGTACAAGGCGCGATGTATGAAGATTTGCGCGAAGAATCGCTGAAAGGCTTGGAAGAACTCGACTTCCCTGGCTTGGCCATCGGCGGCTTATCCGTTGGCGAACCTAAGCCCGAAATGTACCGCATGTTGCGCGCCGTCGGCCCTATCCTGCCGGAACACAAACCTCATTATTTGATGGGCGTCGGCACGCCTGAAGATTTGGTGTACGGCGTGGCACACGGCGTGGATATGTTCGACTGCGTCATGCCTACCCGCAATGCGCGTAACGGCTGGCTGTTTACCCGTTTTGGCGATTTGAAAATCAAAAACGCCAAACACAAACTCGACAAACGTCCGATTGATGAAAGCTGCACCTGCTACGCCTGTCAGAATTTCAGCCGCTCCTACCTGCACCATCTGCACCGTGTCGGCGAAATCCTGGGCGCACAGCTCAACACCATCCACAATCTGCACTTCTACCAAGTCATCATGGCAGAAATGCGCGAAGCCATCGAACAAGGCGAATTTGCCGATTGGCAGGCGCAATTCCATGAAAACCGTGCCCGCGGTGTGGATTAATCCTTTTAAAGGCCGTCTGAAATCAGGTTTGGATTCAAACTGCTTTTCAGACGGCCTCAATTTTCTTAATTAATAAAGCACAATCATGTCCCGTTTCCATACCGAACCACCCTTAGCCTACACCGCACAAAACCGTACCGCCGTCCTGCTGCTCAACCTCGGCACGCCTGACGCGCCCACTGCTGCCGCAGTCAAACCTTACTTGAAAGAATTTCTGTCCGATCAACGCGTTGTCGAACTGCCTAAGCTCTTATGGCAACCGATATTGCGTGGCTTGGTATTGACTTTTCGCCCGAAAAAAAGCGCGCATGCCTATGAAAAAGTTTGGTTTAAAGAAGGTTCGCCGCTTGAGGTTTACACACACCGCCAAGCAGAAGCCCTGGCCAAACATTTGCCCGATGTCATCGTCCGTCATGCCATGACTTACGGCAATCCAAGCGTTGCTGATGTTTTGGCGGAACTCAAAGCCCAAGGCGTGGGCAAATTGCTGGTCATTCCGCTCTATCCGCAATATGCCGGTTCTTCTACCGGCGCGGCTTTGGACAAAGTGTTTCAAGAGTTATTGCTGCAACGCAACCAAATGAGCGTCCGCACCGTCTCCCGTTATTACGACGATGCCGCCTATATTCAAGCCATGAAGCAGCATATTGAAGCCTATTGGGCTCAAAACGGACGCGGCGAAAAACTGATGTTGAGTTTCCACGGTATTCCGCAAAAGCATCACGATGACGGCGACCCCTATCCTGACGAGTGCCACCATACCGCCAAGCTGTTGGCGCAGGCATTGGGCTTGTCCGAACAAGAATACATCGTTTCTTTCCAAAGCCAGTTTGGCAAATCCCAATGGATCAAGCCCAGCACGCAAGCCCTGTTTGATCAGCTGCCGAAACAAGGCACAACCAAACTCGATGTATTCTGCCCCGGTTTTCTGGCCGACTGCCTCGAAACCATGGAAGAAATCGCCATTATGGGACGCGAACAATTCCACGCTGCAGGCGGCAAAGAATACCGTTACATCCCCTGTCTCAACGATTCCGCCGACTGGATTACCGCACTTACACAATTAAGTCGAGTCAATCTGCAAGGCTGGATTTGACCTAAACCAAAGGCCGTCTGAAAAATCTACTTTCAGACGGCCTTTAGCGTTATCATCAAGCTATTAAAACGCAAACCAAGCGTGTGGCCATCAAAAACACCGCTCAAAAAGGAATACATTATGACTGCACTCCGCCCTATCCTGCTCCTTCTGACCGCACTCAGCATCCCAACTGCTTTTGCCGCTGATGCCGCGCTGATGAGCAAAGGACAAAAAATTTACGAAAGCAACTGCGCTGCCTGCCACGGTAAAAAAGGCGAAGGCCGGGGTGCCATGTTCCCACCTTTATTCCAGTCCGACTATATCAATAAAAAACCGCAAGCCCTGTTGCAAAGCATGACTAAAGGCATCAACGGCCCGATTACAGTAAACGGCAAATCCTACAACGGCTTCATGCCTGCTACCGCTATCAATGATGCTGATGTTGCCGCCGTTGCCACTTACATCATGAACGCCTTTAATAATGGTGGCGGTACGATTACTGAAGCAGATGTCAAAAAATCTCACGGGAAAAAATAAAACGTCTCTCCCCTAAAGGCCGTCTGAACATTTCAGACGGCCTTTTCGATATGGAACACATTTTTGTTTCTATATTTATGGTTACGCAATATCAACAAACATACGCAAAAAACCGTCAAACCAAAAAAAGCATATGCGTTTTGTGTTAAAGTAAACATTATTGATCGGCTGTTTTGCGTCCAGGCCGTCTGAAAGGTTTTATGTCATGAACTTTTTCCGCAAGACTGTTTTATTTTTAGTCGTCCTCTCTATATTTGCCGCCTGCGGCTCCTTTATTTCACAATACGTTTTGGGTATGAACCCGTGCGTATTGTGCATCCTGCAACGCTTGTGCGTATTGGCTGTCGGGCTGTTGGCCATTATTACGGCATTCAGTTCTCAATCTTCCAAATTTGCCCGCTCGCTCTCGGCATTGTTGATTACCGCTCCGGCCGTTTACGGAGCAGGTGTCGCCGCCTATCAAATTTGGCTGCAAAGCCTGCCGCCCGGCACCGCCCCTTCTTGCGGCGCACCTTGGACTTTCCGCCTGCGCGACTGGCCTTTGTTCGATTGGTTTGAACCCATCGTCCGCGGCTTTGGCAACTGCGCCGAGCCGGACTATCTATTCGGTGTTGCCCTACCGGTGTGGAGTATTTTGTATTTCGGCTTTGTCGTATTGCTGCTGCTTTGGGCTTGGGTGAAAACCAGAAAAATCTGATTGGTTTCGATATAAAAAGGCCGTCTGAAATTTCAGACGACCTTTTGTTCTTTAAACTATTTAATCCAGATTCAACACGGCAGAAGTGTAAACGTCTTGTACGTCGTCCAAATCTTCCAATGCGTCAATCAGTTTTTGCATTTTAACTGCATCTTCGCCGCTCAACTCGGTTTCGTTTTGGGCGCGCATGGTAACGTCGCCGTCAACAGATTTATAACCTGCCGCCTCCAAAGCCGATTTCACACCGGCCCAGTCGTTCGGCGCGGTAATCACTTCGATGGAACCGTCGTCGTTGGTGATGACGTCTTCCGCACCGGCTTCCAAAGCCGCTTCCATCAGCGCATCTTCGTCAACGCCCGGTTCAAACACCAAATAGCCTTGATGAACGAAGTTGAACGCTACGCAACCGTCGGTACCCAAGTTACCGCCGTTTTTAGTGAACGCATGGCGCACATCGGCAACGGTACGGGTTTTGTTGTCGGTCAAACAGTCCACCATCAAAGCCGCGCCGCCGATGCCGTAGCCTTCGTAACGCAACTCGATGTATTCCACGCCTTCCAGATTGCCCGTACCTTTATCGATGGCACGTTGCACGTTGTCTTTAGGCATATTGTTTTCAGCAGCTTTTTCCAAAGCCAGGCGCAGGCGCGGGTTCGCGCCGGGGTCGCCGCCGCCCATACGGGCAGCAACGGTAATTTCTTTAATCAGACGGGTGAAGATTTTGCCGCGTTTGGCATCTTGTCGGGCTTTTTTATGTTGGATATTTGCCCACTTACTATGGCCTGCCATGTTGATTCCTTTCGTTTTTTCACGCGTTGAGGCGGAATTTGCTTCATTTGTAAGGCGTGCATTTTATCATAAGTTGCCTTTAGCCAAAATATTCAGACGACCCGAATATTTGCAAAAACAGGCCGTCTGAAAACAAAGAAACCTTTTTTAAATAAAGAAGCACATTGGCGGCAAACCTTTGTCAGTTTTTCGTTTTAATTCACGAAGGTTTACGGTATGATGACAAAACCGGTCAAAATTGTTAACAACTTAACCGGTATCGAATGGCAAAACGGCCTGCTCGCCGATGTTGCCAACCATGAAAAATGAGTGGGAGTAGTTACCCGTATCATTTTATTTTTATTGTTTTTATTAAAGGTTTTATTATGGAAGAAATATTGTCTGCTCTGGTGGGTGCAGTCAATCAGGTTCTTTGGGACTACCTGCTGATTTATGCCTTAATCGGTATCGGCCTGTTTTTTACCCTGTACTTGGGCGCGCCGCAAGTGACCAAATTGGGGACGGGTTTCAAATCCGTTTTCGGCGGCTTGTTCAGCAAAAATGACAAAGACCACGAAGGCAAATCCCTGTCTCAATTTCAAGCGCTTGCCGTGGCGATTTCCGCGCAAATCGGTACCGGTAACGTTGCCGGTGTCGCCACTGCGATTACTGCCGGCGGCCCGGGTGCCATCTTTTGGATGTGGTTGTCTGCCATTTTGGGCATGTCTACCATTTTTGCAGAAGCCGTTTTGGCGCAAAAATACCGCGTGGTCAGCCACGGCAAATACATCGGCGGCCCTGCGTTTTACATCACGCACGGCCTGACTCCGAAAATCGGCCGTGGCGCGGCGCGTTTCCTGTCCGGTTTTTTCTCCATCGCCTTGATTATCGCGCTGGGTTTCATCGGTAACGCGACCCAATCCAACTCTATCGCCTCGGCCATAAATTTGGCTTTCGATATTCCTCCGATGGCTGTCGGCATTGCTTTGGCGGTATTCGCCGGCCTGATTATCATCGGCGGCATCAACCGCATTGCCGGTATCGCGCAATTTGTCGTGCCGTTTATGGCTGTGATTTACATCTTGTGTGCCGTGATTATTTTGTTCAAATTCTCCGACCACATCATTCCGATGTTCCACAATATCTTTGTCGCCGCCTTCAATCCTGAAGCAGTATTGGGCGGTGCGGCCGGTATCGGTATGCGCGAAGCTGTCCGCTTCGGTGTGGCACGCGGCCTGTTTTCCAATGAAGCCGGTATGGGTTCGACCCCACACGCTCATGCGACCGCCAACGTCAAACACCCTGTACAACAAGGTATGGCCGCGTTTATCGGTATTTTTATCGATACGCTGATGGTTTGCACGGCAACCGCGCTGATTATCCTGCTGACCGACGCCAACCTGTCCGGCGAAACCGGCGCTGCGGTTACCCAACTGGCGTTTAACAAAGCCTTCCCGGGTTTTGGTTCGCAACTGCTCGCCGTCTGTCTGACCTTCTTCGCCTTTACCACCATCATCGGCTGGTACTACTTCGGCGAATCCAATATCCGCTTCCTGTTCCGCGGCAAACACTTGGGCATCTACCGCGCACTGGTTTTGGTGGCCATCGTATTGGGTACATTGGGCAAAGTGGATTTGGTTTGGAGCATGTCCGATATGTTCAACGGCTTTATGGTCTTGCCGAACTTAATCGCCCTCTTCCTGCTGCGTAAGGAAATCCGTGCGGTTTACGACGATTATCTGGCGCAAACCAAAGCCGGCAAAGAGTTGACCTACAATTATGAATTCCACGAATTTCACGACAAAAATCCAGGTTAACGACAAACAAAAACCTCTCAGTCAAACTGAGAGGTTTTTTATTTCAGGCCGTCTGAAACTACAACACATAAAAATAAATGCTGATAAATTGCGTCAAACTGCCTGCCAAGACAAACAAGTGCCAGATACCGTGGCCATGGCGGATTTTCGTATCGTTGATAAACCAATAAATCCCCACGCTATACAATACGCCGCCCAACACCAGCCAAAATAATCCACCGGCCGAAAGCGACTGTATCAGCGGCCACACCGCCACCACAATCAGCCAGCCCATCAAAACATAAATCACCATCGACAGCAGCCGCTTCTCGCTTTTGCGCCCAATTGTCAGCTCTTGAACAATGCCCAACAAAGCCAGCCCCCATGACACGCCGAAAAGCGACCAGCCCCAACCGCCCTGCAGGGTAATCAGCGTAAACGGCGTATAACTGCCTGCAATCAAAAGATAAATCATACAATGATCGACCTTTTGCAAAATCGCCTTGGCCTTCGGCTGCGGAATACTGTGGTATAAGGTTGAGCCCAAATATAGAAGCAGCAGGCAGACTCCATAAGTCAGTGCACCGGCAATCCGATAGCCGTCCGCCGATTCGACCGCCTTTACCAGCATCAGCACCAAGGCCGCCACTGCCAACAAGAAACCGGCCAAATGGCTGTACGCATTAAATCTCTCGCCGTGATACATAAACCATTCTCATTTATAAAAGACCAAAGTGTACGCCAAGACAGGCACTTCGTCAGAGAAATCGGGTTAAAAATAAGTTAAAGCGTAAAGGCCGTCTGAAAAACACGGCCTTGCAATATAACAAAAACATCTTTGCAACAAACAAACCATTCTTTCCCTTTTTCAGACGGCCCCTATATATTTCAAACCCGAACAATACGGCAACGCCATCCGCCCCTGCCGTGTTGTTTGCTTTATTATTCTTGCAAATATCATTTAACAACAAAAGCTTAATCAACCATCCTTACAAAGCGGCAAACAATAAAACATAAACAAACATGGTATAATAAACACTTACGGGCAGAGATTTAGACAAAATCTCAGGCCGTCTGAAGGAGGAGAAACATGAATCGACGCGTTTATATCGTACATGGCTTTGAAGGCAATCCGCACGGCAACTGGTTTGACTGGCTTTGCGCCCAAGTCAAAAGCACCGGCGCACAAGCAATCTCCCTTGCCATGCCCAATCCCGACAAACCAAGCACGACCGCGTGGCAGTTTACCCTTGACCAGCACATCGGCAAGCCCGATGCCCATACCTTTCTAGTCGGCCACAGCCTCGGCTGCATTACCCTCCTTCACTTCCTCAGCCGCCAACAGCCGCAAAAAATCGGCGGTCTGTTGCTTGCCGCCGGTTTTGCCGATACACTGCCGCCCCTGCCCACGCTCGATGCCTACATTGAAGCAGCGTCCCCCGATTTCGACATCCTGCGCAAAATCGATATGCCCAAACACTGCCTGGTTTCCGACAATGACACCCATGTTCCGCCCGAACTGACTTTGGACATGGCGGCCAAACTCAAAAGCCCTGTTACCCATATTCCAGAAGGCGGCCATTTAATGGCTTCGGACGGTTTTACCCAACTGCCGCAGGCTTGGGAAGCACTGAAACCCATGTTGACCGAATAAATACACACTCTAATCCTGTTTTCAGACGGCCTTGACTGTCTTCCCTCCCCATAACAGGCCGTCTGAACGACAATAAAAAACAACCTGCCCTTTCAAGCAGGTTGTTTCTTTTTATGCCTAATTGGCGGCAAATTTAATATTGTACCGTCCATTCAATCTCGCCGCCGGCCCTCATCGGTACAAGCTCGCCATCGCCGTAAGGCACACTGGCAGGTACGGTTTGCGTTTGTTTGACCAATGTAATGGTATTGGTATTTTCAGGCAGACCGTAGAAACGTGGGCCGTTTTTAGAAGCAAAGGCTTCCAGTTTGTCCAACGCGCCTGCTTTCTCAAACACTTCGGCATAAAGCTCGATGGCCGTCATTGCGCTGAACATACCGGCGCAACCGCAAGCATTTTCTTTGGCAGTCTTGGCATGTGGCGCAGAGTCCGTGCCGAGGAAGAATTTGTGCGCCTTATTGCCGGTAACGGCGGCAACCAAAGCCTGACGGTGGGTTTCGCGTTTGAGTACAGGCAGGCAGAAATGATGAGGGCGCACGCCGCCGACCAAAAGGTCGTTGCGGTTGAGCAGCAAGTGTTGCGGCGTCACGGATGCGGCCACATTATCGCCGGCTTCCAATACCAGTCGGGCTGCTTCGGCAGTGGTGATGTGTTCAAACACGACCTTGAGGTTTGGAACTTGCGCCAAAACCGGCTTCATCACGCGCTCGATAAAGGCGGCTTCGCGGTCGAAAATATCGATTTCAGGATCGGTTACTTCGCCGTGAACCAAGAACAAAATGCCCTGTTTCGCCATTTCTTCCAACACGGGGATCAGCTTAAACAAGTCGGTCACGCCGGAATCGGAATTGGTGGTCGCGCCTGCTGGATAGAGTTTGAAAGCCACAATACCGGCAGCCTTGGCTTCACGCACGAGTTCGGGAGTGGCGTTATCGGTCAAATAAAGCGTCATCAACGGCTGGAAGCTACTGCCTTCTGGCAGGGCAGCCATAATGCGCTCTTTGTATGCTTGGGCATCGGCAACGCTGACGACTGGCGGTTTGAGGTTGGGCATGATAACCGCGCGGCCCATTTGTCGGGCGGTGTACGGGGCAACGGCTTTGAGCGCGTCGCCGTCGCGCAGGTGTAAGTGCATATCGTCGGGGCGGATGATGGTCAGGGTTTGCATAGCTTACTTTCGAGTGGTTTGGTTTGATAATGTTTCAGACGGCCTTTATTCGGCGGTAACGGTTTCTATCAATTTGATGTTTTTCAATCGTCAACCGGCCTAAGGTAAAACGGCGGCCTTATTGTCGTAAGAATGATGGGTCAAATAAAAAACAGCCTGTACCGGAAAATGCTCGGACGACGTTGTTTTAACGGTCAGCAAGGTTTCTTTCGGACTGCCGGACGCGCGCCATGCGTAGGAAATCTGACGCATAGGCAACGGGGTTTCCGCCAAATTATCGGCACGCAATTCAGCGTTCAAACCTTGCGGCGGATTTTCTGCCAAAGCCAAAAATTGTTTGAAAATCAGATGGTCGTCGGCTTTAGCCGTGCGCACGCTGCAACTGTCTTCAGTCAAGCTCAAATAATAATCTGCGCCGTTTACCGTTTTCTTCCAAATGCTTAATGCCTCCAAATCCATCATTCCGGCAGACAAATCGGCAATATCTTTTTTCGACAATAAAATCAGCTTGTTGGCATTGGCAAACTCGCCGACAAGGGAGGCATCACCGTCTGCAGCCACGCAGCTTTGGCGGAACAAGTCGGTTACATTTTGGGCATAATCGGCAGCGTTCTGCGGCGAAACGCCTTCATTGCCGCATGCACTGAGGCAGACGGCCAATACGGCGGCAGACAACGCGACGGCTTTAGACATTTCAGACGGCCTTTATTTGTGCTTCAACACCAGCTTGAACACGCCGTCGGCTTCGCTCGATTCCAACAAGACATGTCCGGTCTGACGGCAAAACGCTTCAAAATCGCCGGGCGCGCCGCCATCAGTGGCCAATACGGTCAGCACTTCTCCTTCCTGCATTTGCGCCAAAGCTTTTTTGGCACGCAAAATCGGCAACGGGCATTTCAAACCGATGACATCCAGAGTTTGTGTATTCATGATGAAACTCGTCATATTAATCAGAATTAACGCCAATTATACCGCACTTACTTGCACCCCACCCTGCAAGCCCATAAAATAAAGCCGTTTTTCACTTTGGAGCTGTCTATGCGCCGTTTTGCCCTTCTCGCCCTCAGCCTTGCCGCGACTCAAGCATTTGCTTTGGGTTTCAGCCAAAAGGATACGCTGACCAACACGCGTTATCAGGAAAGCCCTGAAGAAGTTGCCGCACGCGAATTTAAAGAACACAAAGCCGAGTTGCCGCCCCTGCCCGATACCCAATCGGGCGATTGGTTCGACCTCTATGTCAACGAAACCTACGGCAAGCAGCCTAAAATCCTGCTCAGCAGCCTGCAAATCATGCCTGCACCTGACAACAGCATCCGCTACGTCTTGAACGTGCGCTCCGACAAAGGCTACGACAACCTCTCCGTCGAGGGCCTCTATTGCGCCCGTACGTCCTTTACTTACAGCAACGACAAGCGTTCGTCTTACAAAGTATTCGCTTACGGCGACACAGTAAACCACCGCTGGATTGAGCCGCGCAAAGGCGATTGGAAGCTGATCGGCAATGCGTTCAGCCGCAACGATGCCCTGCACACCGCCCTGTATCAGGCATTCTGTATCGACGGCATGCCGACAACGGTCGAAGGCTTGGTACAACGTTTGAAAGAACGCGGCGGCCGTCACGGTACAACGCTGACCAACCACGACAAATAAACCGCTTTAATCAACAAAAAGGCCGTCTGAAATTTTTCAGACGGCCTTGTCTTTCAAGACGGCTTAGAATTTGTGATACAGACCCACAGAAGCGGCTTTTTGTTCAACGCCGCCTTTGTTGGCTGCAGTCAGACGGGTTTTGTTGCCGACTTTCAAATACGCCAGTTGGGCAACTACGCCGGTGCGTTTGCTGAAAGTATATTGGCCGCCGACAACGACTTGGTCGAATTTATCCACCAATTTTTCGCCGCTGTTCACGCCCTTGGCAGGCCAGCCGTGTGCGTAAGTAATGCGTGGGGTCACATTGCCCAATTTGTAGCCGACAGTTACCGCTGCATCAACCACTTTCACGACTTCAGATTTGCCTGAATCGGCAGTGATGTCACTACCCTTGTACTCATTAAAACCATCGGTGAAATAACCTAAATAATCGTTGGCTGTCTCATGGCCTTTGGCATAGTGTACGCCGCCGCCGACAAAGAGATTGTCTTTGTCGTAATAAGTTTCAACTTTGGCGATTTGTGCCGCTTTGACTTTGCCAGAATTGTCGGTGTACGCGCCGTTGTAGTGGCCGTAAGCCGCATTGGCAGTAAAGCCGTTTTTAGAGAAGCTCACGCCGCCGGTGTATTGGTCTTTGGCCGCTTGGGTGTGCATGTATTTGTCTGAAGGATTGCGGTTGTCGCGCGGTGCGTAAGACACGTTGAATTTGAATCCGCCAAAATCCGGGCTGTCGTAGCGCACAGCGGCGTTGCGGTTGCCGGTACGGGTAAAGATGCCCAAGCCTGCGGCATTAGTTTTGTACATCCATGGATCGATGGTATCCATTTCATTCAGCATATTGCTGAGTTTACCGGCACGGACTTTACCGAATTTACCTTGCAAACCGATGAAGGAATCGCGATTGGCAAAACCTTGTGAACCGCCGGTAATGGCCGTTTTTTGTTCAACTTGCCAGATGGCTTTCAAATCGCCACCCAAGTTCTCGCTACCTTTGAAACCGATACGGGAAGTATTGTCATTGATGCTGGTTGCGGTAGAGCTGGTTTCAGAACCTGCGTCACCTTTGATTTTTACTTGACCAACGGTCACGCTGCTTTTGATTTGACCATACAGAATCACTTCTGCAGAGGCAGCCAGTGGCAAACCAGCAATAACCAAAGCGATAATCGATTTTTTCATTATTCTCTCCAAAACAAAGTTAAAATCTCGTGAAAACACGTTTGGCAATATTAATGTTTTCTAACGCTACAAACAACTACTTTCATCTTGATAGACACTTTTATTCATTAGAGTTTAGACTTTTTACAACATTTTCAAATAAAACAGGCCGTCTGAAAAAAATTTCAGACGGCCTCCCATTCAAAGTCATGGCAAGGACAATCATCCCTATTATTGTAATCATTTAATCAAAAATGATTGCTTGATAAATGTTTGCCATATATCAACCTAATATTCCAAAATTGCCACTATCATTAACTTTCTTCTTATGAAGAAGCTTTTTTATATCAACAATTTATTTGGTATAAATTTTTCCTTTTACCTAATATAAATAAACAGGAGTCCTTATGTTGAACAAACATCTCTTTTTATCTTTGCTAATGGCTGTCTCTACTGCAACGGTATCCGCCGAAACCCATCATGCACATTGGTCTTACACAGGTGAAAACGATGCTGCACACTGGGGCGATTTGAGTGAAGACTTTGCTGTCTGCAAAACAGGCAAACAGCAATCTCCAGTGGATTTCTCCACAACAAAAGCAGTAAAAGGCAAACAACTGACATACCGTTACAACGTTGCCGACTACAAAGTAGAAAATAACGGCCATACCCTTCAAGCCACGCCGCAAGGCAAGGCCCAAACCATCGTGATTAACGGTAAAACCTATACCTTCAAACAATTCCACTTCCATACGCCGAGCGAACATACTTTCAAAGGCAAACATTTCCCAATGGAAGCGCATTTCGTCCATCAAGCCGAAGACGGTACTTTGGCGGTCATCGGCTCTGTATTTAAACCGGGCAAAAACAATCCTGCCCTGTCCGCACTCACAGCCAAAAAACTGAAAGCAGGCGAATCCGTAACATTGAAAAACTTAAATATCCAAGCCCTGCTGCCTAAAGATAGCAAGTCCTTCCAACTGAAAGGCTCGCTGACAACGCCGCCTTGCAGCGAAAACGTTACTTGGGTTGTCTTAAAAACTCCGGTTCAGGCAGATGCGGCGCAGTTTAAAGCCATGCGCGACATTATCGGCGGCGAAAACAACCGTCCCGTACAACCTTTAAATGACCGTGAAGTCAATGAAGACAAATAACTTCTAAGGCCGTCTGAAAACAAAAAAGCACCCGGATAACGGGTGCTTTTTCAATCATATCAATCAGGATTTTTTGTTACCCAACGCGGCTTTCACAAACGCGCTGAACAAAGGATGGCCTTTGCGCGGATTGGAAGTAAATTCCGGATGGAACTGACACGCGAAGAACCAAGGATGATTTGGCAATTCGATGGTTTCAACCAAACGCTCGCGGCCTGCGGATACGCCGCCGATGACCAAACCGGCTTTTTCCAACTGAGGAACATAGTTGTTGTTAACTTCGTAGCGGTGGCGATGACGTTCGCGGATATGTTCGCTGCCGTAGATTTTTGCGGCGAGGCTGCCCGGTTTGAGGTCAACTTCTTGCGCACCCAAACGCATGGTGCCGCCCAAATCGGCAGATTCGTCGCGGGTTTCTACGCTGCCGTCGGCAGTTTGCCATTCGTCAATCAGGGCAACGACAGGCGCGGCGCATTTCAAGTCAAACTCGGTAGAGTTCGCACCCTTCAAGCCTGCAACATCGCGGGCATATTCGATCAGGGCGATTTGCATACCCAAGCAGATGCCCAAGTATGGTACATTGTTTTCACGCGCATAGCGTACGGCGGCAATTTTGCCTTCCACGCCGCGTGAACCGAAGCCGCCCGGCACCAAAATCGCGTCCATGCCTTTGAGCATGGAAACGTCGCCATTGCCCTTCTCGATGCTTTCGCTATCGACAAAGGTAATTTGTACGTCGGTTTCAGTGTGAATACCGGCGTGTTTCAGGGCTTCGATCAATGATTTGTAGGACTCGGTCAAATCAACGTATTTGCCGACCATCGCGATTTTGACGGTATGTTTCGGATTTTGAATCGCGTGAACGATTTTCTTCCATTCGGTCAAATCGGCTTGTTTGACATTCAGTTGGAGCTGCTCGGTAATAATGCTGTCGATGCCTTGGTTGTGCAGCATTTCAGGGCATTCGTAAATACTGTCCACATCGTAGCTGCCCACGATGGCACGTTCTTCAACGTTACAGAACAATGCAATCTTACGGCGCTCGTCCGCAGGCATTTCTCTGTCCATACGGCAGATCAGGATGTCCGGTTGCAAACCGATGCTCAACATTTCTTTAACGGTATGCTGGGTCGGTTTGGTTTTGATTTCACCGGCGGCGGCAATGTAAGGAACATAGCTTAGATGGGCAAACAATGTATTGTTGCGGCCGAGCTGGCTGCGCATTTGACGGATGGCTTCCAAGAAAGGCAACGATTCGATATCGCCGACTGTACCGCCGATTTCGACAATCGCTACATCATAACCGGCTGCGCCCTCATGGATACGGCGTTTGATTTCATCGGTAATGTGCGGAATCACTTGTACGGTACCGCCCAAATAGTCGCCGCGACGCTCTTTGGCAATCACGTTTTCATAGACTTGGCCGGTACTGAAGCTGTTGCGGCGGGTCATGGTGGCGTTGATGAAGCGCTCATAGTGACCCAAATCAAGGTCGGTTTCCGCGCCGTCATCGGTCACGAATACTTCGCCGTGTTGAAACGGACTCATGGTACCCGGGTCAACGTTGATATACGGGTCGAGCTTAAGCATGGTCACGTTCAAGCCGCGCGACTCGAGAATAGTAGCAATAGAAGCGGCGGCGATACCTTTACCCAAAGAAGATACAACGCCGCCGGTTACGAAAATAAATTTAGTCATGATGTGATACCCATGTTGGAATGTGTGATTTTAACTTGAAGCAACATATTCTGGCAAACGGCAAAAGCTTCAGGCCGTCTGAAAATAGCGTTTTCAGACGGCCTTATCATACTGATTCTATATATCAGCGCAGCTCGCGGCGCAGGATTTTGCCAACGTTGGATTTTGGCAACTCGTCGCGGAATTCGATGTCTTTCGGCACTTTGTAAGCGGTCAGTTCTTTACGGCAGAAATCGATCAGCTCTTCCTTGGTCAAAGACGGGTCTTTGCGTACGACGAAGACCTTAATCGCTTCGCCGGTTTTCTCACTTTTCACGCCGATACACGCGACTTCCAAGACTTTGTCGTTGCCGGCCACCACTTCTTCGATTTCGTTCGGATACACATTGAAACCGGATACCACAATCAAATCTTTTTTGCGGTCCACCAGCTTCAGCCAGCCTTTTTCATCCATCACGGCAATGTCGCCGGTCTCCAAAAAGCCGCGTGCATCGATTGCTTTGGCGGTTTCTTCAGGACGATTCCAATAGCCTTTCATCACTTGCGGGCCGCGCACCCACAATTCGCCCGGTTGTCCGATAGGCACTTCTTTGCCGTCTGCATCACGCAATTCGACCTCGGTTGAAGAAACAGGCAGACCAATACCACCGCTGTAAGCTTCGATATTCAAAGGATTACAACATACGCCCGGACTGGCCTCGGTCAAACCGTAAGCTTCCACAATCGGCGTATCGGTAATTTGTTTCCATTTTTCCGCCACGGCTTTTTGCGTTGCCATACCGCCGCCCAAAGTCAGCTTCAAACGGGAAAAATCAACTTCGGCAAAATCCGGACGGTTGACCATCGCATTAAACAGAGTATTCACACCAATAAACACGCTAATCGGCTCTTTTTTCAATTCACCGATAAATCCTTTCATGTCACGCGGATTGGTAATCAGGATGATTTTAGAACCGGTATTCGCAAAGATCATCAGGTTTACCGTCAAGGCAAAGATATGATACAGCGGCAACGCGGCAATGACCGTTTCTTTGCCTTCGTGCAGGCTGTTTTTAATCCATTCTTTTGCCTGCAACATATTGGCGCAGATATTGCCGTGAGTGAGGACGGCGCCTTTCGCCAAACCGGTCGTACCGCCCGTATATTGCAGCAAAGCAGTATCGTCGCGCGTCAACTCGACTGGTTTGAACGAATTGGCCGCACCTTGCTTCAAGGCCGTCTGAAAAGTCACGGTATTGGGAATGCGGTATTCCGGCACCATTTTTTTCACTTTGCGGATGACGAAGTTCATCAACGCGCCTTTAATCATGCCGAACATCTCGCCGACCGACGCGACAATCACATGTTTGATTTGCGTACGCGGCAACACCAGCTCCAACGTATTGGCAAAGTTCTCCAACACGACAATCGTTGTCGCGCCGCTGTCTTTCAACTGATGCTCCAACTCGCGCGGCGTATAAAGCGGATTGGTATTCACTGCCACCAAACCTGCCTGCAAAATACCGAAAAGCGCAATCGGATATTGCAAAACGTTCGGCATCATAATCGCCACGCGCTCACCGCGCGGCAGTTTCAATACGTTTTGCAGGTAAGACGCAAAATCGGTAGCCAACTTGCCCACTTCGGCATAAGTCAGCGTTTTGCCCATGTTTTGAAAAGCAGGTTTATCCGCGAATTTCTCGACACTTTGATGGAATACGTCGCTGATGGAGCTGTATTGAGAAATATCGATTTCAGAGTTTACGCCTTGTTCATAGCTTTTGAGCCAGAGTTTTTCCATATTGATCAGTCTTTTATTTAGTCGTTTTTTGAAATCGAGGCCGTCTGAAAGGCTTTATTTCAATCCGCCGCTTCGTTTTCAGATGGCCCTTTTATTAAGCAGTAATAATGACAGGCTTGTCGGTGGACATGATGATACCACCGCCCAAGCACACATCGCCGTCATACAGTACCGCAGATTGTCCGGGGGTTACCGCCCATTGCGGCTCGTCAAAGACAAGCTCGACGGTTTCATCATCCAAGTAACGCAACGTACAAGGTGCGTCAGCCATACGGTAGCGCGTTTTACAGGTATAGCGGCCTTCTTTCGGACGTTCGGGCAATGTGAAGCTCAAATCGTTCATAATCAGGCTTTGTGTATAAAGCAAAGGATGGTTATGGCCTTGGACGACAATCAGTTCGTTTTTAGTCAAATCCTTGGCCGCAACAAACCATGGTTCGCCTGCGCCGCCGATACCCAAGCCTTTACGTTGGCCCAGCGTGTAAAACATCAAGCCGACGTGTTTGCCAACCACTTTGCCTTCAGGGGTAACCATTTTGCCATTATTGGTCGGCAAGTATTTTTGCAGAAATTCGCGGAATGGGCGTTCGCCAATAAAGCAAATACCGGTACTGTCTTTTTTGGTTGCAGTCGGTAATTTGAATTCTTCGGCAAGACGGCGTACTTCAGGCTTTTCCAACTCGCCCAATGGGAAAATCGCGCGTTCGAGTTGGAAAGGCTTGAGACGATACAGGAAATAGCTTTGGTCTTTGTTTTGATCCAAGCCTTTGAGCAGGTAATGCACGCCGTTGCGAACTTCTTTGCGGGCATAATGTCCGGTAGCAATGGTATCGGCGCCCTGATCCATGGCGTAGTCCAAAAAGCATTTGAATTTGATTTCGGCATTGCACAAGACGTCCGGATTTGGCGTGCGGCCTGCGCTGTATTCTTTGAGGAAATAGGCAAATACGTTATCTTTATATTGCGCGGCAAAATTGACGATGTCGATATCGATTCCGATGATATCGGCAACGGCAATGGCATCAAAGGAGTCTTGTTTGATGCTGCAATATTCGTCGTTGTCGTCATCTTCCCAGTTCTGCATGAACACACCGCTGATTTGATGGCCTTGCTGTTTGAGCAGGGCCGCGGTAACGGATGAATCGACGCCGCCGGAAAGGCCGACGATGATGTTTGTTGGTGTGTTGGTAGTATTCATGAGGGGAATGTGGGTTTTAAATACATTTTTTAAAGCGTGATTTTAGCACATTTTGATTTAACGACAGAAAAGGCCGTCTGAAAGCCCAATGACTTTCAGACGGCCTTTATATGCAAATTCAAGCAATTAGTGTTGATGCGCGCCACCGTGACCATGACCATGACCGTGATCCATGCCGGATTGCGGTGCGGTTTTCACTTCCAGTTGTACGGTTTGAGGTTTGGCATTTTTGAATTTCAGGGTAACAGGTACTTTTTCGCCTTCTTTCAGCGGTTTTTTCAGACCCATGAACATAACGTGGTAGCTGCCTGGTTTCAGCTCGGTTACGCCTTTTTCTTCCAGCGGGATGCCGCCTTTAACTTCGCGCATGCGCATTACGCCGTTGTCGTTTACATGGGTATGTACTTCGATACGCTCGGCTACCGGGCTGCTGCCGCCAACCAAGAAGTCTTTTTTAGCTTCATCGTTGTGGATTTTCATGAATGCGCCACCCATTTTCATACCTTCAACGGTAGAACGTGCCCAACCGTCTTCAATATGGATACCGGCTGCAGATACGGAAGTTGCCAAGCCTGCCAGAATCAGGGTTGCCATTAATTTTTTCATGTTTTGCTCCTTATGTTTGCCAAATGGCTGGGATATACAGCCTTCATCTTACAACCGAAGACCGTCTGAAAACTTTGATATAGATTAAGTAATACTATCTAATCCTAATGAATTACCATATTACCACATTTCTAAGCAGTTAATGCAACAATCCAAACAATAAATAACATTAACAAAGCCATCAGTTGCGCGGCCGAACCGGCATCTTTGGCACGCTTGGCCAGCTCGTGTTTTTCAGTAGAGGTATGGTCAACAGCTGCCTCGATGGCGGTATTAAACAATTCGGTAATCAGTGAAATAAACGATGCGACAACAAGCACCATTTTGGTGACCGGGCCGAAATCAAGGAACAAAGCCAAGACAATTAAAATCAGGTTCAGCCAAAAAACTTGGCGAAATGCGCTTTCATAACGATACGCGGCAGCCAGTCCGTCTTTGGAATAACCAAACGCATTGATAATGCGCTTGATACCGTTTTTTCCTTTTTTCTCGGAAGCGTAGGAAGATGGTTTCATCATATACTCAACATAAAAAGGCCGTCTGAAAAAAACGGTCGGATCAATTTTCAGACGGCCTTTGGATTTATTGTTTTGCCCAAGATGCCACGACATCTGCGAACATGGCGGCAACGTCGAAATCTTTTTGCTTCATGATTTCTTGGAAGCCGGTCGGGCTGGTTACGTTGACTTCGGTCAGGTTGCTGCCGATGACATCCAAACCAGCAAGCAAAATACCGCGGTGCTTCAATTCAGGCGCAAGGGTTTCTGCAATCTCACGGTCGCGCTCGCTCAACTCCTGCGCCACGCCGCGGCCACCGGCAGCCAAGTTGCCGCGTGTTTCGCCATTTTGCGGAATGCGCGCCAAAGCATACGGAACAACTTCCCCGCCGATAATCAGAATGCGCTTGTCGCCATGTACGATTTCAGGAATATAACGTTGCGCCATGATGGTGCGTGAATCAAGCTGCATCAGGGTTTCCAAAATACTGCCGATATTGGGATCGGATTCGGTCAGGCGGAAAATGCCCATACCACCCATGCCGTCCAAAGGTTTGATGATGATGTCGCTGTGTTCTTTCAAAAAGGCACGGACATCGGCGGAACGTGTGGTAACCAAAGTCGGCGCGGTAAACTGGCTGAAATTCAAAATCGCCAATTTTTCATTGAAATCGCGCATTGCTTGCCCGCTGTTAAACACTTTCGCGCCCTGCTGCTGCGCCAACGTCAAAAACTGGGTCGCATACAGATATTGCATATCAAACGGCGGATCAGTGCGCATAATGACCGCATCGAAATCTTTTAAGGCCGTCTGAACTTTTGCCTCTGCTTTAAACCATTCATGATCGTCATCGTTCTTCGCGCCGACAAACTCAAATGCCGCTGCCTGAGCCACCACCAAGCCTTCACGGACGGACAATTCTCCGCTCAAGGTATGAAAAAGCTGCCAACCGCGCTTTGCCATTTCACGCATCATGGCGTAAGTAGTGTCTTTATAGGTTTTAAAACTTGCCATCGGATCGGCGATAAACAGGACTTTCATCAAAATTTCCTTGTAAACAGACAATATAATCATACCTTGTATTCTGCCTGCCTGAAAAGGTGGCAAAATATAGAAAAGGCCGTCTGAATTCTATTTTCAGACGGCCTAAGACTTTTAGGCAGCTGCCAAATGCAAGAGTTCGGCGGCATGGCTGCGTGTGGTATCGGTAATGATTTCGCCACCCAGCATACGCGCGATTTCCTCAATGCGCTGATGATGGTTCAAGACGCTGATTTCGCTGACGGTTTGTTCGCCTTTGCTATGCTTGCGGACCTGCCAATGGTTTTCACCGCAAGAGGCAACTTGAGGAAGATGGGTTACCGCCAAGACTTGATGTTTTTTACCTAAGGCACGCAAAGCTTTACCGACCATTTCAGCGACGCCGCCACCAATACCGGTATCCACTTCGTCGAAAATCAATGTCGGCACTTGTGTGTATTGGCTGGCAACCACTTGCAAAGCCAAGCTGATACGCGCCAATTCGCCGCCGGAAGCCACTTTGTTCAAAGGACGGGACGGATTGCCTTTATTCGCCGCCACTTGGAATTGTACCTGCTCCAGACCATGTGCGGTCGGCGAAGACGGCAACAAGACGATATCAAAACGTGCGCCTTTCATGGCCAAATGCTGCATATGCTCGGTGGTCTCTTCGCCCAAACGGCCGGCCGCCTGATGGCGCATGGCGGAGAGAATATGCGTGGCTTCGTGGTATTCTGCAAGATTGCGTGCGACTGTATTTTCCAAGGCTTCCAAATCGGCAGCCGCTTGCAGGTTTTGCAGGCGTTCGTCGATTTCTGCCAACTTTTGCGGCAACTCTTCCGGCTCAATGCGGTATTTGCGCGCCATGCTCATCAATTCGCCCATACGACTTTCTTGTGCGGCCAATTCATTAGGATCGATATCGCTGCGACCGGCCACATCGCGCATATTGGCACTGATTTCACCCAATTCTGCTTCAATACTTGCCAACATATTCAGGCTCTCGGCAAAGCGCGGCTCAATGTTTTGCAGATTGCCCAGCAGTTTTTGGCATTGGCAGATTTGACGTTGGATGCCGTTGTCCCCGTCTATACTGTCGCCTACTTGTTCGGCGGTTTGCAGCAACTCAGCCGAATGCGCCAGGCTGTCGTGGCTTTGGCTTAAGGTTTCCCATTCGTTCGGTTTGAGCTCCAATTGGTTCAATTCATTAAACTGCCATTCCAAACGCTCACGCTCAATGGCCATGGTTTCTGCCTGCTCTTGTGCTTCTTGCAGTGCCTTTTTCGCATTAACCCAATTTTGATAAAGCTGTTTGACCGTTTCTGCCTGCTCTTTGCTGCCGGCAAACGCATCCAACAACTCGCGTTGCGCAGACTCTTGATTCAGCGAATGATGGGCATTTTGGCCGTGAATATCGATTAACTGCTCGCCGATGGCTTTCAGTTGCGCCAATGTTGCTGCCTGATTATTGATATAACTGCGGCTTTTACCCTTGGCATCGATAATACGGCGGATACTGAGCTCTTCGGCATCTTCTTCCAAAAGGCCTTGCTCCTGCAGCTGCGCTTTCAGTTCGGGCAAACCGCTGATGTCGAATAAAGCCGACAACTGCGCTTCTTTGGCGCCGCTGCGCACTTGGCTGTAATCGGCTTTATCGCCCAACAACAGGCCAATCGCATCCAGAGTAATCGATTTGCCTGCACCGGTCTCGCCCGTTAATACGGTAAAGCCGTTTTGAAAATCAAGATTCAAGTTTTCAACAATGACAAAATCACGCAAAGAAAGTGCCAACAGCATTGCAGTATTCCTTAGTAAATTACCCGCACCTATGCGGAATAGCTTTAGATAAGCTGATTATAACTAAGATTTTTTATAGTTTGAATCAGATTTTTCTTATTATTTATCTAAGATATTTATTTTAAACAAATTATTTTTTTAAGCCGGCAATAAAAAGGCCGTCTGAATATTGCTACATTTTCAGACGGCCTAAATTTATTTTACTCTGCCAGCTCTACTTGTTCATGCCCCATCAATTCCTGCCCCACTCCGGCAAGCAAGTTCAGATAACGCTCATACTGCTTGAGCATATCGGCAATCAATTCTTTTTGCGTCATATATTGCACATCGTATCCATCGCGCCCATCCGAGAAATACGTCAACGGTATGAACGTTGCCGCATATTTGAAATGAGGCAGGCTGTCTTCGCGAATCAACTGGTCGGTAATTTCCCGCTTTACGGATTTAATCCCATAGACAAAATCCCTTACCGTCCCTTTATGCACCACCAGTTCCACCGACGGTTCATCTTGTTGTAACAGGCAACGGATTTCTACGTCCATATTGTATTTTTCGGTCAATTCTTTTTTCAATTCCTGCATTGCCGGAAGCGCCGTATTTTTCATAAATTTGATGATATCGACTTCCTGCGTCTGATTCATCATTTGGCCAAGGCGTTCCCTCCAATGATTGCCCGACCAGAAAATACTGCTCGGATTGACGGCAGTTGCAAAATATTTGGCATCGCTGTTCAGGGCTTTCCACAAAGAAACCATCATAAAAATCATCAACACCGCAAACGGCAGAGACGCAATCAGAGTCATGGTTTGCAAGATGGGCAAACCGCCGGCACCCAGCAATACAATAGCCACAGCCGAAATCAACACGCCCCACATAACATCATAGTGTTATACAACAATAAAGGCCGTCTGAAACACGATTGTTTCAGACGGCCTTTACATTTAAATCAGTTAATCAGTCTACTTTCTGATTCAACTGCTTCTTCAGCCTCCTCATCGCCTGTCGGCGGCGTTTCCATCAAATCAGGCAACACCAGCTCACCCAATTCAGTCAGCGGCGGCAATTCTTCCAAACTTTCCAAACGCAAATCGCTTAAGAATGTTGCCGTCGTCGCCCACAAAGCCGGACGGCCGACAGAATCACGGTGGCCGATGACTTCAATCCAGCCTCTATCCTGCAAGGTTTGCATGACATTTTGCGACACCGCTACGCCGCGTATACCTTCGATATCGCCACGCGTTACCGGTTGCTGATAGGCAATAATCGCCAGCGTTTCCATCACGGCGCGGGAATAACGCGGCGCGCGCTGCTCTTGCAGGCTGCCCAGTCGTTCAAACGCGGCTTGGGCGATTTGGAAGCGCCAGCCCTCATGGGTATGCACCAGTTGCAAAGCCCTGCCCTGCCAGCGGGCCTTCAGTTGCGCCAACACGTCAATCAGCTTGTCTTGCGACAACGGCGGCACGCACAATTCGCGCATGGTTTTCTCGTTTAGGGGTTCGACTTGCGTCAACAGCGCCGCTTCAATCAGCGCATCGGGAGAAAGTTTTTCAGTCATAATAAAATCAATGTTCAGACGGCATAAACAGCCAAAGGCCGTCTGAAAGACAATATGGTCAACGGTTTGTTACGCGCTCAAATGCGCTTTCAGTTTTTCTTCGTCCAAAAACCAATGGCAGATTTCGGTATCGCCATCCAGCAAAACAGGCACCAGCTCATTGTACTTTTCTTCTAAAACCGGATCTTCATCAACATCGACAATATCCAGCTCAAATCCAAACTGCTCCTGATAAGGCTTTAATTGTTCGCGCATTTTGTGGCACAGGCTGCAATACTCCCGAAACATCAAGGTCAGTTTCATGGCGGTTACTCTCGGAGGGACAAAAGCGGCCATTGTATAGCAAAATGCCTCCAAACCATACAGGCATGACAAAGGCCGTCTGAACAGGCGCGAAACGAAATCAAGGATTTCTGTCACGCCTTCAGACGGCCTTTGTATACATTCTAAAATTAAGACTGAACGTTGATACCGGCAGTCACGGTATTTTGAGCACTGCTTGCAGTCAAAAATGACGCTGCCAATTCGCCGCAACAACCGCAACAAGTCGCCACACCTAATTGAGCCTTCAAATCGCTCATGGTGGTTGCACCGGCGGCGATAGTCTCTTTGATGTCGTGGTCAGTAATGGCATTGCAGATGCATACGAACATGATGTGCTCCAATTATTTTTGTTACTCTCTGTAATTGAGAGTAGGATTTATTCTTAAACGTAAATATAAATAAAAACGGTTTGCATTGCAATATTGGCACTGTCCTTTTGTTTTGAAATTTTTCTATGTAAATTTGTATTTTGATTGTTATTTTATAAATAATAAACTTTATAACCGTTCAGACGGCCTCAATAACAAAAAGCGGCATCTTCGAGATGCCGCCTTTATTTATGAACGGGAATGGTGTTCATCGACCATGTTTTTCAAACGGATATTGGCAACATGGGTATAAATCTGCGTGGTATTGATGTCGGAATGTCCCAACATCATCTGGACCGAACGTAAATCGACGCCGTGATTGACCAAATGCGTGGCAAAAGCATGGCGCAAACCGTGCGGACTGAGCGAAGCAATACCGGCCGCTTCGGCATATTCTTTGACTATCATCCATGCAAGCTGACGGCTGATGCCGCTGCGTTTTTGGCTGACAAACACTTCGTCGCAGATTTTGTTTTTCAGCAACAACGGGCGCGATTCGTTGCAATAGCGTTCCACCCAATATGCCGCTTCCTGTCCCAATGGAACCAGACGCAATTTGTCGCCCTTGCCTATGGTGCGGATACTGCCGCGATGTAAATCGATATCACTGAGCGTCAATTTGACGGCTTCGGTCACGCGCAAGCCTGTTGCATACATGACTTCGAGCAAGGCTTTGTCGCGCAGTCCGTGCGGCGTTTCCACATCCGGCGCAGCCAGCAGCGCGTCGATTTGGACTTCGGTAATCAGCGTGGGCAGTTTGCGTTCCGATTTCGGCGCTTTGAGAAAACGGGTGGGATTGTCTGCTCTTTGGCCCGTTTCTTCCAGCCAGCCGTACATGCGCTTGCAAGCCGACAATGCCCGCGCTTGGGACGTGCTTTTTTCCCCCTCCGCATACACGGAATCAGACAGGGCAAATTCATCGGCACTCAACCAATCCTGCCCGCACTCGGCCAAACGCGCGGCAACTTTGACCAAATCACGGCGGTAACTTTGCAGCGTATTGTGGCTGAGCCTGTCTTGCAGCCAAAGGGATTCAAGCAGCTTGTCTATTAAATCGTCCATACTCATCAAACTGTATTGAAAGGCCGTCTGAACGGCATGACTTTACATCCGTTCAGACGGCCTTAGGTTTTCAAAGCCCTATTTAAGAGGCTTGAGAAATTGTATCCAACACTTCCTGCGCGTGTCCGGCTACTTTGACTTTGCGCCATTCATGGGCGATTTCGCCGTTTTCGTCCAACACAAACGTGCTGCGCTCAATGCCGAGGGATTCTTTGCCGTAAAGCTTTTTCAGCTTGATCACGTCAAACAGTTTGCAGACGGTTTCTTCTTTGTCGCTCAACAATTCAAACTGAAAGCCTTGTTTGGCGCAGAAATTCTGATGCGATTTGACACCGTCGCGCGAAATACCGACAACGGTATAGCCCAATGCTTTGAATTGTTCCAATCGGGCATTGAAATCCAAGCCTTCAGTGGTACAGCCGGGCGTGCTGTCTTTAGGATAAAAATAGACAACCAACGGCAAATGTTCGGCGGAGTTAAAATCACTGCCGGAAGAAGATGGGAGTGTGAATTGATATTTTGACATATTATTCCTTTCAGACGGCCTAAACCTAGCCTGCATTTATTTTTCGCTTAAATTCAAATAACTTCGCGTACCTTGAAAATCTTCTAATGCGCGCAACAAAAGCTGGAAATGATCGTCATTGCCGGCTAAATCTAACTCATCGGCATTGACGGTCAGCAAAGGCGCACTTTGATACAAATGGAAGAAATGGCTGTATTCGTCATGCACCCGTCCCAAATAACCTTCGGGAAACAAGCTGATGATGCCTTCGTGACGTTTTTGCAGGCGTTTGCGGTTGTTTTCGACGGCGGTTTGCAGATAAATCACCACATCGGGCTCCGCGTATTGCGGCAGAATGCGTTGCTTCATATCGGCAAAAAGCTGCTGCTCGTCATCATTCAAAACGATAGATGTAAAAATACGGTCTTTTTCCGGCAGAAAATCAGCCACAACCATTCCGCCTTGCGCGCATTGGCCTTCAATAATATTCACGCTTTCAGCGCGGCGCGTTAGGAAGAAAAGCTCGGCAGCCAAGCCATTATTGGAAACATTGCTGTAAAACTTCATGAGAAACGGATTGTGATCCGGATTCTCCGACAACAGCAACGCGCTGAAATGCTCTGCCAAACGGCGGCTCAAAGCGGTTTTGCCGCTACCGATGGCGCCTTCGACAACAATATAACGAGGATTCATAGTAACTCTTTGTAATGTGTTTCCCAACAATATTTTATAGCAAAAAAGGCGTGTCCAACACGCCCTTTCTTGTTTTAGTCCGTTTTCAGACGGCCTTTATTCTTTCAACAGGCGAATCCCCTGCCCGCCCAAAGCCTGAGCCAAATCAGCCGCACGGCCATGCTCGCCCAACTCAAAATCCGGCAGAATTTCAGCCAGCGGCAACATCACGAAACTGCGCTCATGCGCGCGCGGATGCGGCAAAGTCAGATGCGGGTCATCGCTACGGATACCGTCAAAATCGATGATGTCTAAATCCAAAGTACGCGGCGCATTACGGAAGGTACGTTCGCGCCCAAATTCGGCCTCGATGCGGTTTAACTCCGCCAACAGCGCCACGCCGTCCAATGAAGTTTTCACGGTACAAACGGCGTTCACAAAATCGGGCTGATCGTCATAGCCGACTGGTGCAGTCAGATACAGGGAAGAAGCCTTTTCGAGCCGGATATGCGGATGCGCGTCCAATTCGGCCAATGCAGCGCAAACCTGTTCGGCAGGATTGGCGAGATTACTGCCCAAAGCGATAACGGCAAAATGCGGATACATTTCAGACAGCCTCGTTTAAAACGGCAGCGTTTTGGTTTTAGCAAGGAAAACAATCGTGGCAACACACGACATGGACAAAACGTAGACAATATAGAATTTCGGCGAACGCGGACGCGAACGCATCATAATCATGCCCAATACAATATAAACCAGCAAAAGCAAGATTTTCATGCCGAGCCACGGCGCATTGAACGGCGAAAAATGGGTAATCTTCATCAGCCACAAGCCGGTAAACAGCAACATGGTGTCGTTCAAATGCGGCATGGCTTTCCAAATGCCTGCCAACGGCTTCTCAGGATGACGCCAGAGCAGGAAAAAACGGATGTTGAACAACAGGATGGTAATGGCAACGAAAATCTGATGGCTGTATTTTACAAACAGATATTGCATGGCAGTTTCTTATGTTGAGGGTTGAAAAACAAAGCATCTATTTTACCGCAAACATCTATTTCTGACGCAACTTTTCAATCGCCAGCAGATAGGGAGGCGCATTGCGGCGGTTGACAAAGCCATAGCGTAACACGGCAAATGCTTCCTGCGGCAAAGTTTCCGCCCATTGCACAATCGCCTCAGCCTCTATTCGGCCAGCTTCATGCCCCGGATACAATACCGCCACGGCAAGCCCACCCTCTTTCAACAAACCCAAAGTATCAGTCAGCGCACGGATACTGCTTGCCGCTTCAGTCGTACAGCTTTTATTGCCACCTGGCAGCCAACCGAAATTAAATACTGCGGCATCTAAAGGCTCGTCGATATAAGATAAAAGGTTTTCATGGCCGTCATGTATCAGGGCTACCCGGCCATCTACGCCGTTTTCTTTCAGACGGCCTTGAGTCTGCACCAGTGCTTTAGATTGCACATCAAATGCCCACACTCTACCCGTTTCGCCAACAGACTGCGCCAACAGCAAAGTATCATGCCCGTTTCCGGCCGTCGCATCCAAAGCGCGGCCGCCTGCTTTTAAGGCTTGTCGTAACAGGGAGTGAGCAAAGGGAAGAATGTTTTCAAGCAGCATGATAAGGGTCGTCTGAAAATAAAAATACCCTACCGCAAAAGCGGTAAGGTATTGAAAAACAGGAATGCGTTACATCATTTATTCAGCAGGCTGTTGCGCAGTCTCAACTTGAACCGGAGCAGCTGCGGCAGCGGCTTGAGGTTGTTTGTTTTCGTGTTGCAGGCTGACTGCGCGTGCAGGAACGATTGTTGAGATAGCGTGTTTGTAAACCATTTGAGTGACGGAAGTATTACGCAGCAGAACAACGTACTGGTCGAATGATTCCACTTGACCTTGCAGCTTGATGCCGTTGACCAAGTAGATTGAAACCGGAACGTGCTCTTTACGCAACGCATTCAAAAAAGGATCTTGTAACATTTGTCCTTTAGCTGTCATATTCTTGAGCTCCATTATTATGATTGTAAAGACGCCAAAATCGGCGTTTGATGGGATTGTAGCCCCGAATAGGATAAATTACCAACTATTTTTTTCTATCACACCGTTTAGGAATCCAGCAATAAGGGAACTTCCCGCCAAATCGACTGTTTCGTTTTCATATTCACAACAATCCCAAATCCAAATTGGATATTTTTTTTAAATTCGGCAAGCCCTATCGAAAATATGTCATGAAGCTCTAACGAGCTGTTTTTCATTATAGAAAGGCCGTCTGAAATTGTTCAGACGGCCTTGTGTTTATTTGCTGAATTGTTTTTTCACGCTGACTTTGGTTTTCTTCTTGAAGCGGTTTTTCTCTTCCTTGCGGCCTTCGCGTTTCTCAATACGGTTGCTCAGGCTGACACGGCGCAGCGGTTTTTTCTTCGGTTTGTCTTCCGCATTTTCATATGGGTTTTCCGAAACATTGTATTGAATTCTGAGCGGCGTACCTTGCAGATTGAAGGCTTTGCGGAATGTTTGGGTTAAATAGCGCGTATAGCTGTCTGAAATCGCATGCAGCGAATTGCCGTGTACCACAATCACCGGCGGATTCATGCCGCCTTGGTGGGCATAACGCATTTTCGGACGCACCAAGCCAGCACGCGGCGGCTGTTGACGCTCGATCGCGCTTTGCAATACGCGTGTAATTTTCGGCGTCGGCATCTTAATCATCGCCGCATTATAGGCAGCCTGAATGCTTTCAAACAAACCGTCTATACCGCGCTCTTTCAACGCGGAAATAAAGTGGAACTTAGCAAAATCAAGGAAATACAGTTTGCGGTTGATATCGCGTTTCACTTGCTCGCGGCGCTCTTCGCTGATACCGTCCCATTTATTGACCGCCACCACCAAGGCACGGCCTGCTTCCAAAGCAAAACCCGCAATCGTCGCATCTTGATCGGCGATATCTTGTTGCGCGTCCAATACCAAGACGGCAACGTTTGCCGCTTCAACAGCCTGCATGGCTTTGATAACGGAGAACTTTTCCACCGCCTCATCCACTTTGCCGCGACGGCGTACACCTGCGGTATCGATGATGGTAAACGGTTTGCCTTCACGTTCAAAATCGATATGGATACTGTCGCGCGTCGTGCCTGCCATATCGAAGGCAATCACGCGCTCTTCGCCGAGAATGGCGTTTACCAAGGTCGATTTACCGACATTCGGACGGCCGATAACGGCAAAAACAGGATGTTTGGCTTCTTCCTCTTCTTTTTCAGGCTCAGGGAAGGTTTCCAAAATATCTTCAATCAGATAATACACGCCATCGCCGTGCGCACCTGAAATAACATAAGGGTCGCCCAGGGCAAGTTCGTAGAACTCGGCGGCAAGCACGGCCCTATTGCCACCCTCGCCTTTATTCACAGCCAAATAAACAGGACGCGGACTTTGGCGCAAACGGTCGGCAATAATTTTATCTTGCGGCGTCAAACCGGTACGGCCGTCCACCAAAAACACAACTGCATCGGCTTCATCGACAGCCTGCAAGGTCTGCTTCGCCATTTCGTGCAAAATCCCGCTGTCCACAACCGGCTCGAAACCGCCGGTATCGATGACGAGATAAGGTTTGCTGCCGATTTTGCCATGACCATAATGTCGGTCACGCGTCAGGCCGGGCAAGTCATGCACGAGCGCGTCTTTGGTGCGCGTCAAACGGTTGAATAAAGTAGATTTGCCGACATTGGGACGGCCGACAAGCGCGATGGTTGGTTTCATGATTGAGTCTTTCTGTGTCAAGTGCCGCCTAAAAACGGGAGCGGAACACAAGCAGGTGTTTTAAAAACACGGTTGATAAGGATAAGTGTAGGCCGTCTGAAAAGTCATTGCAACTTCAGACGGCCTTGATTTCAAACAAACTTATTTCAAGCTGTCGATTTTCATTTGCAGCAATTCGCGGCCTACTGCGGTTTGCGGCATTTTGCTCAAAGCAGCTTCGTAACTTTGTATGGCTTCTTTGGTTTTATTTTGAGCAACGTAAACATCGCCTTTGGTTTCCAACATCAAAGGCTCGAAATCAGCCTCAACCTGAGTATTCAGGGCATTGATGGCGGCATCGTATTTTTTTTGCTGCAACAGGGTAACGCCCAAACGCTGCGCTGCCAAAGCTTGAACCAGCGGTGCGTTTTGATTTTTCAGCACCCAATTCAAATGACCTTCCGCCACATCATAACGGCCGGCATCAAACTCGGTTGCCGCTACCATCAAAGTGGCTTGGGCTGTCGAAATAGAATCAGGATAGTTTTTTTGCAATTCGGCCAAATCGGCGTTGATGGCTTTTTGGTCGGTTTTTTGCTGTGCCTTTTCCACCATTTGCGCCAATACGGCGGCAGCTTCCTGATCTTTTGAAGCTTTTTGGCCTTGGTAAATGGTGTAACCCAAATACCCCAAAGACGCCACGATCAGCAAGGTAAAAATCCAACGGCCGGTGCGTTTCCAAAAATATTTAAAGTTGTCTAACTCTTGTTGTTCTTCCAAATGGGCTGCCATTTATGCGTTCTTCCATTGTTGTAAAGTGTCTGTCAAATCAGCGGCGGCAACGGTTTGTTGTTCGTGTTTGCCCTGCATATCTTTCAGGGTAACCGTACCGTTTGCCAGCTCATCCTGAGCCACAATTAGGGCAAAGCGTGCGCCACTGTTGTCTGCTTTTTTCATTTGCGCTTTCAGGCTCTGATAGCCGGAATGCTGCATCACATTGAAACCTTGAGCGCGCAAGGCTTGCGCGTATTTCATCACCTGCAAGTCCGCACCTTCACCTTGGTGCATTGCATAGACATCAGGCGCAGCGTTCACTTCCAGCGAGCCGTATTCGCTCACCAAAAGCAGCAGGCGCTCAATACCCATCGCAAAGCCGATAGACGGCGCAGGCTTACCGCCAAGTTCTTCAATCAAACCATCGTAACGGCCGCCACCGCACACAGTCGCCTGCGCGCCGAGTTTGTCAGTCGTCCACTCAAAAACTGTCTGATTGTAGTAATCCAAACCACGGACCAAGCGCGGATTTTCAATATATTGGATACCCAAACCGTCCAACATCGCCTTGAAGCGAGCATAGTGGTTTTGCGAAGCCTCACCCAAGTAATCCACCAGACGCGGCGCCGCGTTGCAGATTTCCTGCAAATCAGGGTTTTTCGTATCCAAAACGCGCAAAGGATTGGTTTTCAGACGGCGTTTGCTGTCTTCATCCAATTGCGCCTCATAGCGGGTCAAATATTCAACCAATGCCGCACGGTGTGCCGCGCGTTCCTCACGGTTGCCCAAGCTGTTGATTTCCAAAGTCAGGTATTCACGAATACCCAATTTTTCCCATAAGTCAGCAGACATCACAATAATTTCCGCATCGATATCCGGCCCTTCAAAACCCAAAGCCTCGATACCGACCTGATGGAACTGACGATAACGGCCTTTTTGCGGACGCTCGCGGCGGAACATCGGCCCCATATACCACAGTTTTTGCGGGCTGTTGTACAGAAGGTTGTGTTCGACCACAGCACGCAGACAAGAAGCCGTACCTTCAGGACGCAGGCTCAAACTCAAAGAATCGTTTGAATCGGAGAAGGTGTACATTTCCTTGCCGACCACATCGGTTTCCTCGCCGATAGAGCGGACAAACAAACCGGTTTGCTCGACAATCGGCGTACGGATTTGCTGATAACCGTAAGCGCGTGTCCAACGGCCGACCGTATCTTCAAACGCCTGCCAAAACGCAGCCGTCAGTTTGAAATCTTTTTGTTCGACAGGTAAAAGGTCGTTCATACCTTTTACAGATTGAATTTTTTGTGCCATTTCAATATGGGATAAGCGAAAATCAAATAGTTGGGCATTATAGCTGATTTTTAAGGGTTTGTGAGGTTGGAAACAAATCAAAAGGCCGTCTGAAAGTTTCAGACAGCCTTTGATCGATTAACGCTTTTATTTATCCAACCTACTAACCGCGGCCCATCCGCATCACAGGCGCATCAACCTGCCGCGCCTGTTCTTCCGCCAAGCGTGCCACTTCCTGCTCGCGTTCCTGTGTGGCATAAACCTTGTCTGCGTTTTGCCGCAAACCGCGCCCGACATCCGAATCCAGCAGGCTGTCCAAAGCAGCATACCTTTTGTTATCGTCATCTGACAGCAAGGCTGCAAAACCGTATTCGCGGAATTTGTCGACAGAGGCATTTTTGGCTAAGGGCTTGCTGATGTCGGGTTTGCCTGCGTCGGCATAGGCTTCCTTCCCTGCATCGGGACGTGTGCCGTCGTTCTGCATCATATACAGCATCCTGTTGTCGAACAGGGATTTCGGCGGCGGTACACTGTTGATGATTTCTTGGATTTTTTCCGCTTGTTCATCTTTTTGCCTATGCGGATGGTTACTGAGGATACGGACTTTTTCTGCCAGCGGTGCAGCGCCGAAAGCGGCAAGCGAAATGGCTGCTTTACTTACCGCTACATCGCCTCGATAATCCTGAATCATGTTTTTATTCGATTCGGCGAGTTGAAGTGCCTGGTTAAAATTGCGTTCGGAGAGGATGGAGTTTTTGCCCACGAAGTTGTCGGAAGAATGAACTTTAATAGAACGGGCCGCTACGCTGACGGCTTTATAGGCTCTGGTATTGCTTTGATTGTTGTAACCGAATTTTTGCAACAGCGCGATGTCGTCTTGTCCAGCCAATACGATGACCTTGCCGTAATGGGCGGAGGCGGCGGAAACCGTATCCGCAGCTTTTACATAGTTGGTTACCGTGCTGCCGCCTTTGGGAACGCCGTGCATTCCGACCGCGCCGTAGCCGTTGAAGGTTGCGCCTTCATGCCCGAAACGGTGGGCTTGGATTTCGACATGTGCGCCGCCGAGGGAATGTCCGACGTGGGTGATTTTTGGGATGGGAATTCGAGGATCGTTTCGATGTATGTCATTAGCTAACTTTATCGCCTCACGGGTCAGCTTTTCCGCATCGGCAGTCTGAAGATTTGCCCAACTGGTTACCATCGCAAGGTCGATGATACCATCCGTAACGCTGGCCGTTCCTCGGTGGGCAACGACAATTTCATTGGTTCGGACATCTTGGTACACCGTTCCTTGATAACCTGTTACAGGGTTGTTGCGGACGGCTAGAACTTTATATTCATTGTTTCCAATAGTGATGGTTTTATTTCCTTTGGTTACTGTACGGGTGTTGTAGGCATCTACTGCAAGATCGGCCTGCTGCTGCCTGCTAATATTGCTCATGGTTTAGCCTCCTCAAGGGTTACAGTTATGGTAAACATTTC
>NZ_KV810265.1:72548-80372 GCF_001812735.1 Neisseria sp. HMSC069H12 | reverse complement strand
ATGTTTTAAAAGGGTTTTTATTTTATAAAAAACTCAATCAAACTTTCTACACTCTCCATTCATACAAAAAATACAAACAAAGGCCGTCTGAAATGCTCTTTCAGACGGCCTTTTGAGGTTTCTCTATACTTTATATTTTAGTCGGCGAACTGTTTTTTCATTCGTTCGCGTCGCTCTTGCGCTTCTACGGATAATGTCGCAGTCGGACGTGCCAGCAGGCGTTTGAGGCCGATGGGTTCGCCGGTATCGGCACAGAAACCGTAATTACCTTCGTCGATGCTGCGGAGAGTCGCTTGAACTTTATTGAGAAGTTTACGCTCGCGGTCGCGGGTACGTAGTTCTAAAGCGTACTCTTCTTCTTGAGTAGCTCGGTCGGCAGGATCGGGGGCGGATTCGTGTTCTTGAAGATGGCCGGTAGTGGTGTTTGCATTTTCAATCAGCTCTTCTTGCATTTTAACCAGTAGTTCGCGGAAGAAGGCCAATTGGTCGCTGTTCATGTAGTCCTCTTCAGGACCATTCCAGTTTAAAATATCTTGTTCTGTCAGCTTTGCCATGGTGTCTGCTTTCGGTTTGTTGTTAATGATTTGGATGCTACGGGTTTGCTTTTATTGGGTTTTCTTAAATTTCCGTTTTGGAAATTGGGCGAATCATATCATGTTTTACCTATTCATTTGTTCTTTATATTTCGATTTGCACTTTTTTGCACTACCTTACACCTAAATGTATTAAAGCGCTTTTTAGGACGTTGTATTTTTGGTCGTTAATGCCTGCTGCGCTTTCAGACGGCCTATTGAAGCAACCATAAGTTGGTTTGCTGGATAAGTTGGGGAAACCATCGGGCCAGCCACAACCATAATAAGAATGCCAACAAACTGCCTGAAAAATCGTATCGCCCTAGGCGTAAGAAGGAAAACGGTTTAAGCAATGGCTGCAGGATTCGCTCGATGGCATAAGTCAACGGCGAATAGCAGCCTTGTATGCTGGCCACCATTCTAATAATCAGACCGATAAGTAATGTATAGGCCGCGGCTTTCAGCATATGGAGTACGGCAAACCAGAAGTTTGCCAAAATCAGCTTATTGCTGATGGACAGCGCCGGTGAGATGAAAATAATGGCGGTACAGGCAAGGTAGTACACCAGAAAACCTGAAGGCAGGCAGTACCAATCGGTTTTCGCGCCGGATGGAAATGCTTTTTGCCAAGGTTTGGTCAGCCAGCCTGTTGCCTGTATGCTGAATTTGAGCAGGGGATGTTCTGCTGCCAATCCTGCGTATCGGAGCAAAAAGCGTGTGATACACAGAATGGCAATAGCGTCTGCCAATAATAAGAGCAAGTCGCCGCGCATATTCAGACGGCCTTATATTGTTGCGCCATTTCTTGCGAACGTTTGACGCAGGCTTCTACGCCCTGTTCGATGGCTTCGGCAACATGATGGGCTTTGAAGATTTCGATGGCTTCGTGTGTCGTACCGCCTTTGGAAGTCACGTTTTGCTGTAATTGTGCGAATGCTTCGCCAGTTTGTTCGGCCAAAGCCACTGCGCCTTTAAATGTAGCGAGGCTCAGTTCGCGTGCGTCTTGCTCGTTGAAACCTTGTGCCAAAGCCGCGTTTTGGAGCGCGCCCAAAAGATAGAAAACATAGGCGGGGCCGCTGCCGCTGATGCCGGTAATATTGTGGAGTTGCTCTTCCTCGTTCAGCCAAACGGTTGTGCCGACAGAGCGCATGATGCCGTCGGCGGCTGCACGGTCGGCTTCTGAAACGCCTGCATCGGCAAACATACCGGATACGCCCAAACCGATTTTAGCCGGTGTATTGGGCATGATGCGCACGATACGGCGTGTACCGCCCAGATAATGGCTGAGGGTATCAATGGATAAACCAGCCGCTACGGACAACACCAACGCACCATTCAAACGGATGTTTTGACAGGCTGCCTGCATGTCTTGCGGTTTGACGGCGAGAATGAGGACATCGTCCGCACTCAATTCAGGCAGGTTTTCAGAAGTGGCTACGCCCAATTCTTGCACCAGTTGCGCTCGTCTTTCAGAGCCGCGTTCGACAATGTGGACACGATAACCGTCTTGTTTGACCAAACCACCTGCAATGGCAGTCGCCATATTGCCGCCGCCGAGAAAATAGATATTCATATATATGTCACTCCTTTGTGATATCGATCAGGTCGTCTGAAACTGCTGTCTGCCCTGTTCAGACGGCCTATTACTTTTATTGAGGATAATGCCGCTTGCCGAAAATCGCGCTGCCGATGCGGACATGGGTTGCGCCGCATTCTACCGCGATTGGCATATCGCCGGACATACCCATAGACAAAACATCTGCTTCGACTCCTGCCGCATTCAGCTCAGCCAAAAGCCGTTGCATGGTGTGAAACTGGCTGCGCAACTCATCGTCGCTGCTGTCGGCCTTGGCCACACACATCAATCCGCGCACTTTAATATTCGGCAACTTGGCCACTTCAAGGGCCAGCGCAACCGCCTCATCGGGCACTACGCCGTGTTTTGCTTCTTCCGCGGCAATGTTTACTTCAATGCACACCTGCAACGGCGGCATTTCAGACGGCCTTTGTTCGCTCAAGCGCCGCGCCGTTTTCAGACGGCCTATCGTATGCACCCAATGTGCGCGTTCGGCCACAAATTTGGTTTTATTAGACTGCACATCGCCGATAACGTGCCAAACAATATCCGGCAAATCGGCCAGCGTTTCCGTTTTTTCAAACCATTCCTGAATATAGTTCTCGCCAAAATCGCGCTGACCGGCCGCATACACTTCGCGGATATCGTCTGCCGGAAACGTCTTGCTGACCGCTACCAGCTTCACCGCACCCGCAGGCCGTTCGGCAGCCTCAGCCGCCTGTTCAAGCGCCCGGCATACGTCCTGATAGTTTTGTTGCAATACCGACATGTTTTTCTCCTTTAACCCGTTCATCACTCGGTATTTTGAAAATTTTACTTGGTTGAACGGGTTTATCTATTTAAAATAAAGCGATTTTATTATTCTAAACCAAAACAAGGCCATATTATGCAGATTACCGACTTACTCGCGTTCGGCGTGAAAAACAAAGCCTCCGACCTCCATTTGAGTTCGGGTATTTCCCCTATGATACGCGTACACGGCGACATCCGCCGCATCAACCTGCCCGAGATGAGCTCGGAAGAAGTCGGTACCATGATTACCTCGGTCATGAACGACCACCAGCGCAAGCTCTATCAACAGGATTTTGAAGTCGATTTCTCATTTGAGCTGCCTAATGTTGCCCGTTTCCGTGTCAACGCCTTTATGACCGAACGCGGCCCGGCCGCCGTATTCCGTACCATTCCGGGCACCGTCCTGACGCTGGAAGAATTGCGTGCGCCGCGCATTTTCCAAAAAATTGCCGAAAATCCGCGCGGGTTGGTCTTGGTAACCGGCCCGACCGGTTCGGGTAAATCCACCACGCTGGCGGCAATGGTCAACTACATCAACGAAACCCAACCGGCCCACATTCTGACCATCGAAGACCCGATTGAGTTCGTCCACCAAAGCAAAAAGGCGCTCATCAACCAGCGCGAGCTGCATCAGCACACCCACAGCTTCACCAGCGCACTGCGTTCCGCCCTGCGCGAAGACCCCGACGTGATTTTGATCGGTGAGATGCGCGACCCTGAAACCATCTCCCTCGCCCTGACCGCCGCCGAAACCGGCCACTTGGTTTTCGGTACGCTGCACACGACCGGCGCCGCCAAAACCATCGACCGTATTGTCGACGTATTCCCTGCAGGCGAAAAAGAAATCGTGCGCTCCATGTTGTCCGAATCCTTGCGCGCCATCATTTCCCAAACCCTGCTGAAAACCCGCGACGGCAACGGCCGTGTCGCCGCACACGAGATCCTGATTTCTACACCGGCCGTGCGCAACCTCATCCGCGAGAACAAAATCGCCCAAATCAACGCCGCCCTCCAAACCGGTCAGGCCCACGGTATGCAAACCCTCGATCAAGCCCTGCAAACCCTTGTCCGCCAAGGCACCATCAGCCCCGAGCTGGCACGCAGCAAGGCGCAAAACATCGAAAACCTCTCTATTTTCTAAACCATACTCAGGCCGTCTGAACCCCATCATCCCGTTTTCAGACGGCCTTTCAGCCTGACCGAATACCCGTTTTAAAGAGAATCATCATGAGCGACCTCGCCCCTCTGCACGACCTGTTAAGCGAAATGGTGCAAGCCTACTCACAAAAAAACCAAGCACCGCACATCCCCACCCCGGCCGAAATCGGCACGCATCTTCATCCCCTGCTCGACCGCATGTGTGAAGAGGCCGAAAAACGCAACGCATCCGACATCTTCATCAGCGCAGACTTTCCCCCTGCCATCAAAGTCGGCGGCACCCTCACGCCCATGCCCCACAAAGCACTGACCGGTGCGGACACCGCCGCCATCGCCGAATCCACCATGAACCCCGACCAGCTCGAAGCCTTCAATCGCGACTGGGAAATCAACTATTCCGTCCAATCGCGCAGCAACACGCGCTACCGCGTCAACGCCTACCACGAGCAAGGCCGCGTCGGCATGGTATTGCGCCGCGTCAGCCAAGACATTCCCGAAATGAAGACCCTCGGTTTACCCGAAAAGCTCCAAGAGCTTGCACTCGCACCGCGCGGCCTGCTGATCCTCGCCGGCCCGAACGGTTCGGGTAAATCCACCACCATGGCCTCCATGCTCAACTACCGCAACCAAAAGCTGCCCGGCCATATCGTTACCATCGAAGACCCCATCGAGTTTATCTACAAACCTTGCCGCAGCATCTTCACCCAGCGCGAAATCGGCATCGATACCGACAACTGGAAAATCGCCGTTCAAAGCGCCATGCGTCAAGCGCCCGATGTCGTCTGTATCGGCGAAGTCCGCAGCGAAGAAAGCATGGAATACGCCCTCCAACTGGCTCAAACCGGCCATCTGTGCGTTTTCACCATCCATGCCAGCACGGCTTCCCAAACCATCGAGCGCATCATCAACTTCTATCCGGAAGACCGTCGCCAACAGGTTTTGATGGATTTGGCGTTAAACCTCGTCGGCATTATCGGCCAACGCCTCACCATCAAAAAAAACCGCCAACGCACGGCCGTTACCGACCTCCTGCTCAACACTCCGGCCATGCAGGACTTGATTTTCAAAGGCGAATTGCTGGAAATCCGCGATCTGATGGCACGCTCCGGCAGCAACGGCATGCAGACGTTCGACCAAAACCTCTTCAACCTCTACGCACAAGGCCAAATCGAACTCAGCGAAGCCCTGCGCCAAGCGGTATCCGCCAACGATTTACGCCTGCGCATTCAAATGCACGACGAGGGCAACAATACCGAACGCCTCTACGACCGCATCAGCGACCTCAACCTGATGACCTAATGGTGCAAGCCAAAAAAGGCCGTCTGAACGGGTGTGGAAACGAAATCAAGTATTTTCCCGTATCCGTTCAGACGGCCTTATCTCATTTAAAGCATTCTGAAATCGACTGAAAATCCTGTTAAAATCCAATCATTCACCTCATAACGAATAATAAACAACAACATCATGAAAACTCCGCCGCTCAAACCTCTGATCATTGCCTCCCTGCCCGTCTTCGCCAGCGTGTTCATCGCCGCCACCCTCGTTTGGCACTTCGACACGCCCAAACTGGTTATGCCATTCGTACTCGGCATTATTGCCGGCGGTTTGGTCGATTTGGACAACCGCCTCACAGGCCGTCTGAAAAACATCGTCATCACCGTTGCCCTGTTTACCCTCTCCTCATTGCTTGCCCAAAGCACCATCGGTACAGGCGTTCCCTTCATCTTGGCCATGACCCTGATGACTTTCGGCTTCACCATCCTCGGCACCGTCGGCCTCAAATACCGCACCTTCGCTTTCGGTGCGCTTGCCGTCGCCACCTACACCACGCTGACCTACACCCCCGAGACCTACTGGCTGACCAACCCCGTCATGATTCTGCTGGGTACTGTCCTATACAGCGTCAACATCCTGATCTTCCAAATTATCCTGCCCCACCGCCCCGTCCAAGAAACCGTTGCCAACGCCTACGATGCACTCAGCAACTACTTCGATGCCAAAGCCGACTTTTTCGACCCTGACGAAGCCGCATGGTTGGGCAACCGCCAAATCGACTTGGCCATGAGCAATACCGGCGTGATTACCGCCTTCAACCAATGCCGCGGCGCACTTTTCTACCGATTGCGCGGCCAACACCGCCATCCGCGTACCGCCAAAATGCTGCGCTACTACCTCTGCGCGCAAGACATGCACGAACGCATCAGCTCCGCCCACGTCGATTACAGCGAAATGGCCGAGCAGCTCAAAAATACCGACCTTATCTTCCGCATCCGCCGCCTGCTCGAAATGCAAGGCCAGGCGTGCCGCAACGTTGCCTCCTCCCTGCGCAACAACAAACCCTACGCATACAGCAAACGCCTCGGCCGCGCCATGGAAGGCTGCCGCCAATCCCTCAGCCATTTTGCCGAGACCCATGCCGACAATGCCAACCTCCACAATATCCGCCGCCTGCTCGACAACCTCAGCAGTGTCGATTACCAACTGCGGCAACTGCAAAACGATGCGTCCCTTGCCGAAAACGACAACGCCGATACCCGCATCGCCGCCCTTGAAAACACCAAGTTCCGCAATATCGGCGAGACCGTCCTCAGCCAGCTCAATTTCGACTCCGGCGTATTTCGCCATGCCACCCGCCTCTCCATTGTCGTGGCCGCAGCCTGCATCATTGTCGAAATCCTCCATCTCAACCTCGGCTACTGGATTCTGCTGACCGCCCTTTTCGTCTGCCAACCCAACTACACCGCCACCAAAAGCCGCGTATACCAACGTATCGCAGGCACGATTCTCGGCGTGATTGTCGGTTCGCTCGTCCCCTACTTCACCCCGTCTATTGAAACCAAGCTCTGGATTGTTATCGCCAGCACCACCCTGTTTTTCATGACCCGAAGCTACAAATACAGCTTCTCCACCTTCTTCATCACCATCCAAGCCCTGACCAGCCTCTCGCTTACCGGTTTGGACGTGTACCACGCCATGCCCATCCGCATCATCGACACCATCGTCGGTTCCGTTATCGCATGGGCCGCCGCCACCTACCTCTGGCCCGATTGGCGTTACCTCACCCTCAGCCACACCGCCGCCCAAACCATCACTGCCAACGGCCGCTATCTCGACGCCATCCTCGACCAGTTGCAAAACGGCAGTCGCGACGATTTCGACTACCGCCTCACCCGCCGCCAAGCCCACGAAAGCACCGCCGCCCTCAGCAGCACCCTGTCCGACATGAGCAGCAACCCGAAAAAATACCAAGACCGCCTGCAAGACGGTTTTACCCTGCTCAAAACCAGCTATGCGCTGACCGGCCACATTTCCGCGCTCGGCGCATACCGCGACCAGGTCCGAATCGACGGCAACGACGGCTTTGCGCCCTATGCCAAGCTGACCCACCACATCGCCGAGTTGCTGACTCAAATGCCCCAAACCGACCCCGAGGCTTTTGAAACGGCCATGACCCAAATCCGTCAGGAATTTGCCGAGCTTGAACAAAACACACAAGCGCAGCAAGACCACATCCTCAAACACCAGCTCGACCTGATTATCCGCCAGCTTACCCCGTGCTATCAGGCATTGCACCGACAAGCCGACGTAGAGGCCGTCTGAAAAGAGCCGAATGCTTTCCAGCCTGTTTAGCAACAAGTCTGCCCATCATCGGCGTTAAATACAGCTAAACACTTCCTCGAATAAAAACCAAAACAAAAGGCCGTCTGAAACCTGATTTCCAGATTT
>NZ_KV810265.1:65766-72448 GCF_001812735.1 Neisseria sp. HMSC069H12 | reverse complement strand
CTGAAACCTGATTTCCAGATTTCAGACGGCCTTTATTTTTAACAATTGATTTTAAAACCGATTATGCACCGCGTTTTTCCAAAGCAGCAACGGCAGGCAACTCTTTGCCTTCCAAGAATTCGAGGAACGCGCCGCCGCCTGTGGAGATGTAGCCGATTTGGTCGGTAACGCCGAATTTGGCAATCGCCGCCAGCGTATCGCCGCCGCCCGCAATCGAGAACGCGTTGCTTTGGGCGATGGCTTCGGCAAGGGCTTTCGTGCCGCCTGCGAATTGGTCAAACTCAAACACGCCGACCGGACCGTTCCATACGATAGTACCTGCGGCTTTGAGCAGTTCGGCAAGCGCGGCGGCGGATTTCGGGCCGATGTCCAAAATCATATCGTCTTCGGCAACGTCGGCAATGTCTTTTACCACAGCTTCCGCATCGGCGGCAAAGGCTTTAGCGACAACCACATCGGTCGGCAGCGGAACAGAGCCACCTTTGGCCGCCATTTTCGCCATGATTTTTTTGGATTCTTCCACCAAATCGTGTTCGGCCAAAGATTTGCCGATGGCTTTGCCTTCTGCCAACAGGAAGGTATTGGCAATGCCGCCGCCGACGATGAGTTGGTCGACTTTGTCGGCCAAAGATTCGAGGATGGTCAGTTTGGTAGACACTTTGCTGCCGGCAACAATGGCGACCATCGGATGAGCCGGTTGTTTCAGGGCTTTGCCCAAAGCGTCGAGTTCGCCCGCCATCAACACGCCGGCGCAGGCAACCGGTGCGGCTTGGGCAACGGCTTCAGTCGAAGCTTGGGCGCGGTGGGCGGTGCCGAACGCGTCATTGACGAACACGTCGCACAAGGCGGCATAGGCTTTGCCCAGTTCCAAATCGTTTTTCTTCTCGCCTTTGTTGATGCGCACGTTTTGCAGCATGACGACATCGCCCGCGTTCAGGGTAGGTTTATTTTCACGCCAGTCGTTCAATACTTTCACGTCTTTGCCCAACAGGCCGCCCAAGTGTGCGGCAACGGGGGCGACATCGTCTTCTGGGTGGAACTCGCCTTCGGTCGGGCGGCCCAAGTGGGTCATCACGATAACAGACGCGCCGTTGTCCAAGCAGTATTTGATGGATGCGAGCGAAGCGCGGATACGGGTGTCGTCGCTGATGTTGCCGTCTTTGAACGGTACGTTCATATCGGCGCGGATCAGAACGGTTTTGCCTTGAACATCTTGTTCGGTCAGTTTCAAAAATGCCATGATGATTCCTTTGTGATGGTTGGAAACGGGAATGTTTGGGATTATCCGCGAATGAGGCGCGACGGTAAAGATTGGCAACGGCCGCGCTTGATGTGAATCAGCAGATAAAGCCCAGGCCGTCTGAAACATTCGGCCAATCTTCCAGATTTTCCGCTATACTTTGGCGATTGATTTTCATTTTACGGATTAAACCATGTTACGCCGAATTGCTTTAATGCTTGCCTTCGCGCTGCCTGCCGCCTCATGGGCGCAGACGCTTTCTGAAACCCTGCCCAACGGTCTGAAAATCATCGTTAAAGAAGACCATCGCGCGCCTGTGGCCGTTTCGCAGATTTGGTACAAAATCGGCAGCGTGGATGAAAAACCGGGCAAAAGCGGCCTAAGCCACGCTTTGGAACACATGATGTTTAAGGGCACGAAAGACGTTCCCTCCGGCGAGTTCAACCGCCGCGTGTCCGAGCTGGGTGGACAAAACAATGCCTACACCAGCCGCAATGAAACGGTGTATTACGAAAACGTCGCCGCCGCCAACCTACCCGAGATTCTGAAGCTCGAAGCCGACCGCATGCACAACCTCAACTTTAGCGACAAAGAGTTCCTCAACGAGATGAACGTCATCCGTGAAGAACGCCGCCAGCGCACGGAAGACACAGCCGACGGCAAAATGTGGGAACAAGCCTATCTTGCCGCCTTTACCCAACCGTCCATGCGCGCCTCCGTCATCGGCTACATGAAAGATTTGCACACCCTAAAAGCCGACGACCTGCGCGCGTGGTACAAACAATATTACGCACCCAACAATGCCGTATTGGTCATTGTCGGCGATGTCGATGCCAAACAAACGCTTCAGACGGCCGCCAAACTCTTTGGCGATATTCCGGCCAAAGCACAGCCGCCGCGCAACAAACTCCATACCGAACCCTATTTGCGCAAGCCCGTTACAGTCAAAGCCACTTCTCCGGTCACACACCAGCCGCTGATTGCCATCAACTTCCGTGTGCCGAAACTCCAAAAATTCGACGACACGATGCCTTTTGCCCTCGACGTCCTCTCCGATATTTTGGCAGGCAACGCGTCCAGCCGTTTTGACAAAAACCTCGTACGCGGCAAGCAAACCGCATTGAACGCAGGAACGCATTACGACATCATCAGCCGAGAAATGCCGCTGTTCAGCGTAATGGCCATGCCTACCGAAGGCGTAAAAACCGATACTCTAATTGCCCAGCTGCGCCAAGAAATCAAAGACATTGCCGACAACGGCGTTTCCGAAGAAGAATTGCAGCGCGTCAAAACCCAGGCAGCGGTCAGCGAAATCTACGCCAAAGACTCCATGTCTTCCCAAGCCTCCATGATGGGCCGCCTCGAAGCGCGCGGTTTCCAATATACCGACGAACAAGAAATCCACCGCCGCCTACAGGCCATCAGCGCGCAAGAAGTACAGGCCGCCGCCCGGATGTTGACCGACGAGCGCATGAGTACCGTCATCATCGAACCGCAAAAAACAGCCGCCGCGCCAAGCAAAAAAGCTGCCAAACGCCGATAAACATCAGGCCGTCTGAAAGCCCATACCCTTTCAGACGGCCCTAACAGAAAGCCACAACATGAAACCCACCCTGCTCGCCCTTGCCCTCCTCCTGCCCTTAAGCGTCCAAGCCGCCACCGACATCCAACGCTGGCGCAACCGCGACGGCACCCAAATCCTCCTTGTCGAACGCCACGAAAACCCCATCATCGACCTTGAAGTCAGCTTCAAGGGCGCAGGCAGCGTCGCCAATCCGGACGGCAAAAGCCAAGTTGCCGAATTTACCGCCGCCCTCCTGACCGACGGCACCCAAGAGCTGGACGAAGAAGCCTTCAATGCCGAAGCCGACAACATCGGCACACAAATCAGCAGTGACAGCAATGCCGAAAGCGCATCCGCAGGCTTCCGCAGCCTCAGCAAAGCCGACATCCGCGACAAAGCCGCCAACTTGCTCAACCACTCGCTGACCCGTCCGCGCTTTGACGAAACCGTTTTCCGCCGCCGTCAAACCCAATCCATCACCGGCTTGCAACAACAAGAAACCACCCCCGACTACACCGCCACGCGCGAACTGACCAAACTCATCTACCCGAATCACCCCTACGGCAACGGCGCAAACATAACCGTTGACAGCCTCAAACGCGTTAGTCTGGACGACATCCGCGCCTTCCACCGCACCCACTACGGCAAAGACAACGCCATCGTCGCCATCGTCGGCGACCTCAACCGCAAACAGGCAGAGCAACTGGTCGAGCGCGTCCTCAAAGACCTGCCGGCCAAAGCCACCGCAACCCACGCCATCCCGCCCGTTCCCAAACAAACCGCCCAACGCCGCGACATCCCCTTTGCCGGCACACAGGCACAAATCCTGCTCGGCACTTCCCTCTTCAAACGCCACGACCCCGACTATTACGCCCTCGTTGCCGGCAACTACATCCTCGGCGGCGGCGGTTTCGACAGTCGTCTCATGAAAGTTTTGCGCGACCAACACGGCTACACCTACGGCGTATACAGCAGCCTCGCCCCGGCGACAGAAGAAGGCACGTTTACCGTTTCCTACTCCACCCAAAAGAAAAACACCAAAGCCTCACTGGCCGACACCCAAGCCGTCATCGAGCAGTTTATCGCCGAAGGCCCAACCGAAGCCGAGCTGAAACAGGCCAAAGCCAACATCGTCGGCGGCTTCCCCCTGCGCTACGACTCCAACGACAAACTGCTCAACTACCTGAGCCTGATCGGCCTCTACGACCTGCCCAACGACTACTTGGAAGCCTACCCCAAAGCCATCAACAGCCTGACCGTCGAACAAGTCCGCGACGCATGGCAACGCCGCGTCAAATTCAAAGACCTCAACACCGTCGTTGTCGGCGCAGAATAAAACGCTTTAAAACAACAGGCCGTCTGAAACCTTGAAATAGGTTTCAGACGGCCTTTAGCTTTGTTTAAAATCAATCAAACCATTTGTAGATAATTGGTAGAATTTAAGTCCTCTTTTTACATTTTCTTTTGATTCTGCTTAAGAAAGCCTCGCTCCATGTGATTGGGATTGCACGATTTGTTTTTGTTGCTCCTCATATTCAATTTGTTGTGCTGTTTGCTGAATTTGGCTCAGGCTTTCCTCTACCGGCGTCTTAGCCGCTTCCCACATATCTACAGAAGCCATTATTAATCCGGGGGCTCTGTGTCCGACCGAGACTTTCCCATTATCGTTAATATTGATTAAAGACACACCACTCATCTTGTTTTTATAAGCCACTGAAGCTAACGACATCGCAATATTGTCCAAACTATTTGCATCGTAAGCGATGTTTTTCTGGGCACAAAAATCAGCAAAAATCTGTTTCCCTTGATGATAGATTTTTTGGGCGTTTTGCGGCATATCCTCAATAGTTAAAGCCGTTGGTTTATCAATATCCGCCGCGTATTGATCGCGTTCATTCCTATCATCCAAAGACATCTTGTTCAGATCTTCTTTGATACGGTCACGGGTTTTTTGGTACATTTCGTTGGCATTCTGCTCAATGTCTCGCCAACGCCCCAGCAGGCTTTTATCATATAAGGCTGGTGATTTTTTCAGCTTATTAAATAACCCTCCTCCTTGACGAAACAGAAGAATACCTGTTTCTTCCATCAGAATATCTGGTTTTTCTTGGTTCGATTTCTCCGATTGGAGTCTTTTGAAGTCCTTATCCGTAATATTGACAAATGGCAGCTTGTCGGTATCGGTATAGATAAGGGGCACAGCCCTGCCTATACCTTTCGGATCAATAACTTTCTTGAACCCGGCGTTTGCCGTATCTACCATCATTTTTAGCATCCTGCCCGAAGCGTCTTGGGAAGATGAACCGCCGATAAAGTCGAAGTTGTCGTTTTTAGGCGTGATTCTGAGGTTGCGGATTTCTCGGCTGCCGTCGGGTCGGACGAAGAATTGAAGTTTTCTAAGATCATCAGGTGTAACAACTACTTGTGTTGAACCGAAGATAAAAGCACGTTCGACATAGTCTGAAGATGAAGTGTCGATTCCATATTGAGAAATAGCGACAGTAAAACCTTTTCCTGGAGTCGTACTGTAGAAACCATTTTTCCAACTGTTAAATCGTTCTATCCCATAGATTTTATTGCCAATCTCATCGAAAGAATAAGGTGTATTTCTTGCAGGTAAATTCGAGGCTTTAAAAAAATTTTCAAACATCTTGAAATCTGCTGCCGTGGCATATCTGCCTGCACCATTTTTCATATAGTCGGTTGCGTCAATTTTTACTGGTGTACGATTAGCTGATGTTATCGATATTCCCATATCTTCTCTTTTGGGTGGTATCGGGCTGTTCCACAAATATTGGGATAAAATTCTATCTACTGTAACATCGGATACAGCTAAAGATTTTTGGTTATCTGACATGATAATGTTGCTCCTCGTTAAGAAAATAAGTTATTTGACATAAAAAGGCTGCCACAAAACATCTCCGCAATTGTTCATGAATAATATTTCTGTAGCGTATTGTTGATACGTTCTCTCTTTATTTTCATTCCATCTATGCAGTCCAGGATCTACACCAGTAAATTTAAAATAAAAATGACCTACTCCATAATCTTGAATATTGATATTTTGAGGTATGCTATTTTCTGGAAAAATTGCTGCTCCTTCCAAATAGGTAATTAAAGCATCTTTTTTAATTATTGGTTCAGCCTCTTTTTTACTTAAAACTGTACAGCAATCAGAACCATACACATTGGCACCGTTCTTACTGGGACCTCTAAGAATCAAAGTAAAACCTTTATTGTCATATTGTTCCAAATAGTTTCTCAAATCATTTTCCTGTCTGATTTCCTTTTTAGGATATTTTGCCAACAATGACCCGTCTGCTGGGTCTTTCTCCGCCAAAAACATCCTGTCCCATTGCTCATTGGTGTAATCTTGCGGGACAAACCAAACACTACAGGCTTTTTCGTGACGTACGCAGTCTGCACCCGTAGAATAATCCCGTCCGCCCTGATTGGTGGTCATGTTGGCCTTATAGGCTTCTGTTTCTCCCAATAACCTACCTGCAAAACTGACCATTGCTTTCCTGTGTAATTCCTCAGGGGTGTAAAATTTCCTGTCCCGCCAGCAGTAACCTGCTCTGAGTTTTTCCCTGTATTCCTGTTCCGAAACTCCGTCAGGCTTGGGGTCTTTAGCAATCAATTCTTTCCAGTATTGATATTTGTCGGGCGCGGTATATTGATATATACCGAAGCCTGCTGCCGTCAATACAGCGATTGCCAGTAGGTATTTGTAGGTTTTATTCATTTGCTTGCCTTTAATTAATAACCAAGGTTGTCTAAAACTTTTCAGACGACCTCTTTGTTTGTAAGAAGTTCCAATACAGCATATTGGTTTGCACCATTTTGCATATAGTCGGTTGCGTCAATTTTTACTGGTG
>NZ_KV810265.1:0-65666 GCF_001812735.1 Neisseria sp. HMSC069H12 | reverse complement strand
CTCTTTTGGGTGGTATCGGGCTGTTCCACAAAAATTGGGATAAAACCCTATCTACGGTAACTTCTGACACCATTAAAGATTTTTTGTTGTCTGACATAATATATTCCTATTGAATATAGGTTAATAAATATAATGAGGCTGCCACAATACATCGCCACAATTATTCATGAATAACATATCTGAAAAGTCAATCTGATAAGTTTTTTCTTTATTTTCATCCCATTGGTGCAATCCTGGACTAACCTCTGAATAACTAAAATAAAAATTACCAACCCCGTAATTTTCGATATCGATATTCTTTGGTATCTCACTCTCTGGAAACGTTGCCGCTCCCTCTAAATAAGTAATCAACGTATTATTTTTTATTATCGGGGCAGCTTCTTTGATACTTAAAACTTTACAGCAGTCAGAGCCATAAATGCTTGCTCCTCCCTGATTATATCCTCTGATAATCAATGAAAAACCTTTTACATTATATTGTTCCAAATATTTTTTTAAATCATCCTGTTGTTTAATTTCATATTTTAAATACTTTGCCAGCAATGCCCCATCCGTCGGGTCTTTCTCCGCCAAAAACATCCTGTCCCATTGCTCATTGGTGTAATCTTGCGGGACAAACCAAACACTACAGGCTTTTTCGTGACGTACGCAGTCTGCACCCGTAGAATAATCCCGTCCGCCCTGATTGGTGGTCATGTTGGCCTTATAGGCTTCAGTTTCTCCCAATACCTGCCTGCAAAGCTGACCATTGCTTTCCTGTGTAATTCTGCGGGCGTGTAAAACTTCCTGTCCCGCCAGCAATAGCCTGCCCTGAGTTTTTCCCTGTATTCCTGTTCCGAAACTCCGTCAGGCTTGGGGTCTTTAGCAATCAATTCTTTCCAGTATTGATATTTGTCGGGCGCGGTATATTGATATATACCGAAGCCTGCTGCCGCCAATGCAGCGATTACCAGTAGGTATTTGTAGATTCTATTCATTTGCTTGCCTTCAATTAATAATTAAGGTCGTCTGAAACTTTTCAGACGACCTTTTATCGTTCAAGCTAGGCTTTACTCAACCGTTACCGATTTAGCCAAGTTGCGCGGTTTGTCCACGTCTGTACCGCGTGCGAGGGCGGCGTGGTAAGACAGGAGTTGCACGGGGATGGTGTGCACAATCGGCGAAAGTACGCCGACGTGGCGTGGGGCGCGGATAACGTGCACGCCTTCGGTGGCGTTGAAGTTGCTGTCGAGGTCAGCGAAGACAAAGAGTTCGCCGCCGCGTGCGCCGACTTCCTGCATATTGGCTTTTACTTTGTCCAACAGGCTGTCGTTCGGAGCAATCACGACAACGGGCATGTTCTCATCCACCAATGCCAGCGGGCCGTGTTTCAATTCGCCTGCGGGATACGCTTCGGCGTGGATATAGGTAATCTCTTTCAGCTTCAATGCGCCTTCAAGGGCGATTGGGAAATGGATGCCGCGGCCCAAGAAGAGTGCGCTGGTTTTCTTGGCAAATTTTTGCGCCCACGCGGCGATTTGCGGCTCAAGGTTGAGGGCGTGTTGGATGCTGCCGGGCAGTTGGCGCAGTTCTTCGACGTATTCATGCGCTTTTTCGGCGGAGACCAAACCGCGCTGTTTGCCCAGCGTTACCGCCAAGCCAAATAAAACAACCAGTTGCGTGGTGAACGCTTTGGTGGAGGCGACGCCGATTTCCGCGCCGGCGCGGGTGTACAGCACCAATTCGCTTTCGCGCGGCAGGGCGGATTCCATGACGTTGCAGATGGACAGGCTGTGTTTGTGTCCCAAAGACTGCGCGTATTTCAGGGCTTCCATCGTGTCCAAGGTTTCGCCGGATTGGGAAATGGTGATGACCAATTGTTTCGGATCGGCAATCACGTCGCGGTAGCGGTATTCGCTGGCGATTTCGACGTCGGTCGGGATTTTGGCGATGGACTCGAGCCAGTATTTAGAGGTCAGCGCGGCGTAGTAGGACGTGCCGCAGGCGAGGATTTTGATGCCGCGGATGTTGTCGAACACTTCGCGTGCGTTTGCTCCGAAGTTTTCGGGTTCGAAGCCGCCGTCAAGGAAGACTTCGGCGGTATCGGCGATGGCGCGCGGTTGTTCGTGGATTTCTTTCTGCATGAAGTGGCTGTAAGGTCCCAACTCCAGCGACGCGAGCGACAGTTCGGATACTTTGACGGTGCGTTGGGTTTCAGTACCGGTTTTGTCGATCAGTTTTTCAATACCGTTCGCGCTCAATACGGCGATGTCGCCGTCTTCCAGATAGGCGATGCGGCGGGTAAAGGCGATGACGGCGGATACGTCGGAGGCGATGAAGGTTTCTTGGTCGCCCAATGCCACCAAGAGCGGGCAGCCCATGCGTGCGACGACCATTTCTTCGGGTTTGTCCTGCGCCATCACGGCGATGGCATACGCGCCGTGGAAACGGGCGGTGGCTGCGCGGACGGCTTCAAACAGTTTGCCGCCGTTTTGGGTGTATTCGTGATTGACGCTGTGGGCGATGACTTCGGTGTCGGTTTGCGATTCGAAGGTGTAACCCAAGGCTTGGAGACGTTCGCGTTCGGCTTCGAAGTTTTCGATGATGCCGTTGTGGACGACGGCAATCATGCCGCCGGAGATGTGGGGGTGGGCGTTGGGTTCGGTTACGCCGCCGTGGGTCGCCCAGCGGGTATGGCCGATGCCGATGTGTCCGAACACGCCTTTTTCGCGCGCGGCATCTTCCATCAGCTGCACGCGGCCGACACGGCGCACGCGTTTGATTTTGCCGTCTGCGTTGACGGCGATACCCGACGAGTCGTAGCCTCGGTATTCAAGGCGTTTGAGACCGTCGGTCAGAAAATCGACTACATTGTGATTGGCACGAATAGCACCTACGATACCGCACATATAAGTTCCTTAGTATCAAAAGTTTGAGAAAATCTACGCCACTGACTTTCAGACGGCATAGAGGATTACTTCTGTCAGTTTATAAAATTTAATTCTTAATGAGAATAAATACCTACCATAAGGTAAACTACATTTTTAAGAATGTTCTTTACCTTAAATTCCTTATTTAACTAAAATAAACTCATTCCCTTTTTTATATTTTTTATTATTTACTGCATTGTATTCAATAATTTCATTATTATTATTTTTAATAAAATAACTTATATTATTATCATATTTAGGGCAAGGCTGATACCAGTTATTTCCTTCGTCAGAGCAATAACTTAAAAATAGTTTATTGCCTTTTATATATCCCTTTAGTTTTCCACTGCCTCCATTACCTGTTGAAATACCTTCATTCCATACTCCTGTGACTGAATTACCCTTCTGTTTAAGAACCAATTCTTTCCCTCCCACAGTATCTCCAACCTGATCAGTATACGACCAAGTACCAGAAAAAGATGGCGTGTGAGCATATGCCATCAATGGAATTAACAAAAAAAGCGAAATATATTTTTTCATTTTTTAATCTCTAAATATTCAGTATGTATCATTTTTTACCATTTACGAATAATCTTATACACATTTTCTCCGGCCTTACTTGTCCTCGTGCATAAATCATTTCCATAATGGACAATACCCGCTTAACTGATTCGTGTAATCATATTTGCATCAATTTTCTAACTCTAAATAACGTTTGAATAAAACCAATGCAATTCCCCAAAATAACCAACGTTGCCAATATTAACAATGTAACCTTACTGAATAAGGATTAAATCTTTCTTACTTTCAGACGACCTTTTTATTTCTCAAGGCCGTCTGAAAACAAACTATAAAGATCAACCTTACTTCTTATCGCCTTTTTCCGGACGCACCCAGCCTTCGATGACGGTTTGGCGAGAACGGGCAAGAACAAGTTTGCCGTCTTCGCAGTTGCGGGTAATCGCGCTGCCCGCGCCTGTCGTCACTTTGTTACCGAGGGTAACAGGAGCAACCAGTACGCAGTTTGAACCGATGCGCACTTCATCGCCGATGACGGTTTTGTGTTTGTTCACGCCGTCGTAGTTGGCAATGATCGTGCCTGCGCCGAAGTTGGTTTTGCTGCCGACTTCGGCATCGCCGATGTAGGTGAGGTGGTTGGCTTTGGTGCCTTTGCCGATGGTGGCGTTTTTGACTTCGACGAAGTTGCCGATGTGTACGTCGTCGGCCAGTTTGGCTTGCGGACGCAAGCGGGCGTATGGGCCGATTTGGTTGTTTTCGCCGACTTCGCAACCTTCAAAATGGGAGAATGGGGCGATTTTGGTGTTGGCACCGATTTTGGCGTTTTTGATCACGCAGTTGGCACCGATTTCGACGTTGTCGCCGATTTCGATGTCGCCTTCGAGGACGACGTTGACGTCAATCACGACGTCTTGTCCGTGTTTCAGACGGCCCCTTAAGTCGAAGCGGGCGGGGTCGCGCAGGGTGACGCCTGCTTTGAGCAATTCTTGCGCTTGTTCGGTTTGGAAGATGCGTTCGAGTTCGGCGAGCTGGAGTTTGTTGTTCACGCCGGCGGCGAGGTGGGAGGCGCGCACTTGGACGGGATGGACTTTGATGCCGTCGGCAACGGCTTTGGCGATGAGGTCGGTCAGGTAGTATTCGCCTTGGGCGTTGTTGCTGGAAAGGCTGCCCAGCCAGTTTTCGAGTTTGGCGTTGGGCAGGACGAGGATGCCTGTGTTGATTTCGCGGACGGCTTTTTGGGCGGCGTCGGCGTCTTTTTCTTCGACAATGGCGGTTACGCTGCCTTGGCTGTCGCGGATTATGCGGCCCAAGCCTGTCGGGTCGGCGGGAACGTCGGTCAACAGTCCGACTTCGCTGCCGTCGGCTTCGAGCAGGGTTTCGAGGGTGGCGGTGTCAATCAGGGGGACGTCGCCGTACAACACCAGCGTGCGGCCTTCGGCGGCAAGGTGTGGCAGGGCGGTTTTGACGGCGTGGCCGGTGCCGAGCTGTTCGGTTTGTTCGACCCAAACGACATCGCGTTTGACGGTGTCCAAGACTTGCTCTTTGCCGTGGCCGATGACGACGCAGATGTTTTGGGGATTCAGGGAGGCGGCGGTGTCGATAACGCGCTCAACCATGGGAAGGCCGCCGATGCGGTGCAGCACTTTGGGCATTTTGGAGTACATGCGCGTGCCTTTGCCGGCGGCGAGGATGACGATATTTAAAGCTGTCTGAGCCATGATACGGTTTCCGTTGTCGTTGTTTGAGGCCGTCTGAAAAGTGTGGCAACAAGTGTTGATTGTTTTTCACTCCGTTTCAGACGACCTTGGGGATATTGTTATTCGGTTGCTGGCTGTTGATTGGCAAATTGCGGTTTTTGCCAGTGTTGGCCGCGTTCGCCGTGTTCGGCATGATCCGCTTGATTGGATTGGACGGCGCGGCGCTCGGGGCGGAACTGGTTGTAATTCATGTTTTTAGAATAAGTACCGTCCTGATAAACGATAGGTGTGCCGGTAGCATATTTTTGGCGTACGGCGGTACGGCCGGATTCGTTGGTGTAAGTTTCCCAAGAGCAACCGGCCAAAACGGCGGCGGCGGTCAGAATTAAAGCGAGTTTACGCATGATGTTGTCCTTGTTTTTAAATGTTGGAAATACTGTGTATTGTACTGGTTTTTTAAAGGCTTAATGGCAGGTTTTGTGCAAAATCAAGCAAGCCCTGCATATCTTTCGCTATGCCGTCGGCAAATGGCAGCGGATGGGCTTTTTCGCCGTACCAAACGGTCTTCATGCCCAAGGCTTTGGCTTGGTGCAGATTGTCGGCGCTGTCGTCCACCATAATGCACTGTTCGGGTTTGACGCCCAACAGGCAGCAGACGTTGAGATAGGCTTGCGGATTGGGTTTGTAGAGCAGGCCGAAGTCGTCCGTGCCGAACAAGCCGTCAAAATGCGCTTCCAAGCCCAACGCCTCAACCAATGCGCGGACATAAAACGAAGGCCCGTTGGAAAATACGGCTTTTCGCCCTTTCAGACGGCCTAAAACGTCATCAGTTCCATCCATACCCTCTACCTTTGCCAAAATTTGCTTAAGCGGGTGACTTTCACGCAAAAATTCATCGATATCGACTTCAGGATGGTGGATTTGCAAACCGGCAAGCGTCGCGCCGTATCGGTGCCAATAATCTTGGCGCAGGTGGGATGCGGCTTCTTCGGAAAGTTTCAGACGGCCTGCCATGTATTCGGTCATGGCGCGGTTGATGATGTAGAAAATGCCGGCTTCGGCATTGTGCAAAGTGTTGTCGAGGTCAAACAGCCAAACGGGAGAATGATTCATATCGTGCCTTGATATGCAGATTTTGTTATGATATTTCGTATTTTACCCGTACAAAGGAAAGAGAATGAAACTGAAATTGTCCGCCGTGGCCCTGTTGTTGGCTTCGGCAAACCTATACGCCCAAACCGAAGTGCGTTTGGCCGTACACAAATCCTTCAGCCTGCCCCAATCCGTCATCGCGCAATTTGAAAAAGCCAACGATGCCAAAGTGTCCGTCATCAAGGCAGGCAGCGGCAACGAAATGCTCAACAAGCTGATTTTGAGCAAGGCCAACCCGATTGCCGATGCGGTTTACGGTTTGGACAACGCCAACATCGGCAAAGCCAAAGCAGCCGGCATCCTCGCCGCCAACCAACCCAAATCCGCACCCGTAAACGCTTCCCTGCCCGATGCGCTGGCCGTCGATTACGCCTATGTCGCCATCAACTACGACAAAAAATGGTTTGAACAGAAAAAACTGCCCCTGCCGCAAACCCTGCAAGATTTGACCAAACCGGAATATAAAAATCTTCTGGTAACCCCGTCTCCCGCCACATCCTCGCCCGGCCTCTCCTTCCTCTTGGCCAACATCGGCGGCATGGGTGAAGAAGGCGCGTTCAAATGGTGGGCGCAAATGCGCCAAAACGGCGTGAAAGTTGCCAAAGGCTGGAGCGAAGCCTACTACACCGACTTTACCCAAAACGGCGGCGCCTATCCCCTCGTGGTCAGCTATGCCACCAGCCCGGCGGCCGAAGTCCACTACTCCAAAGGCAAATACAGCACCCCGCCCACCGGCAACCTCTTCCTCAAAGGCGGCACATTCCGCCAAGTTGAAGGCGCGGCCGTTTTGAAAGGCGCAAAACAGCCCGAGCTGGCGGCCAAACTGGTAAGCTGGCTGCAAAGCGGCGAAGTGCAACAAGCCCTGCCTGCCGAAATGTGGGTCTATCCGGCTGCCAAAAACACGCCGCTGCCCAAAGTATTCGAGTTTGCCCAAACCCCAAAACACAGCGATTCCCCCAATCGCGCCGACATCAACACCAAACAAAAACAATGGGTGAGCCGTTGGAGCAAAACCGTTTTACGTTAAGCTGAAAAAGATTTAAGAAAGATTAAAGGCCGTCTGAAAAACCAAATCATTAGTTTTTCAGACGGCCTTGTTTTACAATGTCCTTTTAAACAACTTCACACGCACACACAATTATGAATTTCGATCTTCAAGTCCTCTCCCCCTTCTCCGGTTGGGAACAACTCGCCCAAACCGGCATGTCTTTCGGCACGAACCTGCTGGCCGCCTTAGCCATCTTCTTTATCGGCCGTTGGGTCGCCACGCGCGTGGTGACACTGATGAAAGCCGCACTGACGCGCGCCAAAGTCGATAAAACACTGGTCAGCTTCCTCGGCAACGTCGCCAACATCGGCCTACTGATCCTCATCATCATCGCCGCACTGGGTAAACTCGGCATTCCGACCACTTCCGTGACCGCCTTGATCGGTGGCGCAGGCTTGGCCGTGGCTTTGTCTTTGAAAGACCAACTGTCCAACTTCGCCGCCGGCGTGCTGATTATCCTGTTCCGCCCGTTTAAAGTCGGTGACTTTATCCGCGTCAACGGTTTTGAAGGCATCGTCCGCGAAATCAAAATGGTGCAGACCTCTTTGAGTACGCCGGACAACGAAGAAGTCGTCCTGCCCAACAGCGTGGTCATGACCAATAGCATCACCAACCGCTCCTCCCTACCCCTGTGCCGCGCCCAAGTCGTTGTCGGCGTCGATTACGCCTGCGACTTGAAAGCCGCCAAAGCCGCCGTATTGAGAGCGGCAACCGAGCATCCATTATGTGTTCAAACCAAAGAACGACCTGCCGTCGTATACATTACCAACCTCGCCGCCAGCGCCATCGAAATCACGCTTTGGGCATGGACGAACGAAGCGGATTTGGCCTTATTCCGATTTGGTTTGAATGAGCAGGTCGTCGAAAACCTGCGCGAAGCCAACATCAACATCCCATTCCCACAATGTGATGTCCACCTCATTCAGCCGAAAGACTGATTTCAGCTTTCAGGCCGTCTGAAACCCGGCGGGTCGAACACCCGCCCCATTCCACCATTTCCATAAGGAGCCGTCATGTCCCATCTGCAAACTATCGCCGAACACCTGACCAGCCGCCGTCAAACCGTTACCTGCGCCGAGTCCTGCACCGGCGGCCTGCTTGCAGGTGCGCTGACCTCCCTCTCCGGCAGCTCGCAATGGTTTCATCAAAGCTTCGTCACATACAGCAACCAAGCCAAACAGGAGCGTCTCGGCGTCATGCCCGATACCTTGCTGAAACACGGCGCGGTCAGCCGCGAGACCGTCTATGAAATGGCACGCGGCGCAAAGGCCGTCGCGCAGGCAGATTACGCCTTGAGTATTTCCGGCATCGCCGGCCCTAGCGGCGGCAGCGCGGCCAAACCGGTCGGCACAGTCTGGTTCGGCCTGGCCACGCCCGAAGGTTCGTTTGAGCAAACCGCGCTTTTCACAGGCGACCGCGAAGCAGTAAGGGCGCAAGCCGTCGAATACGCATTGGCTTTCTTGGCGGAACATTTGGTTTGATAGAAAAAACTCAGGCCGTCTGAAATCTGGAAATCAGGTTTCAGACGGCCTTTTTATTTCTTGATTCAAACCATCGGCGGATTTATACGCCCAAAAGCTCTTTACCGAGGAAGCTGCCTTTTTCGACACCCGGCAGGACGAAGAAATAGCCACCGCCAAACGGGCTGATGTATTCCTCCAGCGGCTCGCCGTTGAGCAGGTTTTGCACGAAGATGAAGCCGTCGGCAAGGTTGGCCTGATAGCAGATGAATATCAAGCCGACATCGAGTTGGCCGTTGGCGGCGAGACCGCGCGAGTAGTTGAAGGCGCGGCGGTAGAGCAGGTGTTTTTTCATGAACTCAGGATCGCGCGGATTGGCAAGGCGCATATGGCTGTCTTTGGGCGTGATTTTGCCGTCGGGGTCTTTGGCAAAATCGGCGGTGTCGCCCTCTTTTTTACCATCCATGGGCGCGCCGCTGTATTTGCGCCGACCGAAAATATCGGTTTGTTCCTGCATCGGGGTGCGGTCCCAAAACTCTACAAAGTGGCGGATGAGGCGGACGGCCTGATAGCTGCCGTTTTTCGCCCATGCCGGTTCGTCCAAGCTGTTGGCGGCAACGCCTGTCCACAGGACTTGATCGGCAACTTTGGGATCTTCGACTTTTGGATTGCCGGAACCGTCGCGGAAACCTAAAAGATTGCGCGCGGCAATGGCGCCGGGTTCGGCTTTAGGGAGCCAACCGTCTATGCTCCAGCGGATCACGGCAAACTGGGCGGTATTTTTGATGATGTCGCGCAGGGCGGCTTGGCAGGTTTCGGGGGAGAATGCGCAAATTTGCAGGCTGAGGTCGCCGTCGCACCACGATTTTTGGAGTTTGTCGTTGGGGAAGTCGCGCATTTCCTGCAGGTGTTTCGGCTTTTTGTCTTTGAGGCCGAAGCGGTCGTCAAAGAGGCTGCTGCCGACGCCGACGGTAACTGTCAGTCCGTCGGGACGGAATTGTTTGCCGAGGATGCCGCTACCCGCAGGAGGGAGTTTGTCGTCGCCGTCTTGGTATTCGCCGCCTTGGGTGAGGAATTCGATGCGGGCGGTCAGGGCGCGGAACAGGTTTTCAAGTTGTTTGGCATCTTTGGCGGTAACGTCAAAGGCACACATGATGCCGAAGAGCTGGTGTGGCGTGACGATGCCTGCCTGATGCTCGCCATAACACGGATAGGCCAGCTCGGAATGTTGGTTGTTTTGGGTCTCGGCGGCGGCTTCACCTTGTTTTTTACCGGCAAAATAACCGGCAACGCCGATGGCGCCGGCGGCAAGGGCAGTTTTGAAAAGGGTTCGTTTTTCGGGTTGTGCCGGTTGTTTGTTTTGGCTCATGGTCTGCTCCTTGGCAGGGAACGGAAAGATTGCAATCGTGTGAAGTAAGGTCGGTTTTCAAGCATATTTGTGTGGGCGACAATAAGATTCAGACGGCCTTTCAATATCCAAAGGCCGTCTGAAAACGCGTTATCTTATTTCAAACCCAAAATGCCGCGCAGTTTGGCCAAGTCTTCTGCCAAGGCATTAATCGGTGCCTGCAGGCCTTTGCGGTCTTCTTCGCTCAGTTTGTCGTACAGCTCAAAACCGTCTTGTTTTTTGTATTTCGCCAAAATGTCTTCAACCTGTTTGAAGTTGGCATCGGTTTTTTCCAACAGCGCTTTGTCTTTGGCTTCGATCAGCGGACGGAACAAATCAACGATTTTTTTGGAGCCTTCCACATTGGCTTGGAAGTCGCTCAGGTCAGTATGGCTGTAACGGTCTTCTTCGCCGCTGATTTTGCTGCCGGCCACTTCTTCAATCAAAACAGCCGCGCCGCCAACCACTTTGCTTGGCGGGAAGGAAAGGGCGTCGATTTCTTTTTGCAGGGATTCAACGTCTTTAAAGAGTTTGTCGGCGATTTCTTTCACATCGGAAACGTCTTTTTTCACCCACAACGCGTGTTCGATACGGTGGAAACCGGTAAAGGCCGCGTCGTTTGCGCCGTCTTTGAAGTCGTCTTCACGCGCGTCAATGGCCGGGTCGAGTTCGTTAAAGAGTTCGGCAATCGGCTCGATGCGTTCGTAGTGGACGCGGGTGGCGGCAAACAGGGATTTGGCTTTTTCAATGTCGCCGGCTTTGACGGCTCCGGTAAAGGCTTTGGTTTTAGCGACCAACTCTTTGGCTTCCGCCTGAACATAAGCTTTATAGTCGGCCAAAGGTTGCTCCAATTTTTCCAAATCGGCTTCGTTGGCAGTGTCTTTGAAGCCGCTGTCGGTAACAATCAGCTTACCGCGCGGATTTGTCAACAGGCCGCAAGTCATTTCGTATTCGCCCGGCAGTAGGGTAACGGTCATTTTGTCGGATAAACCCGGGGCGATGTTTTCACGCTCGTCCACCACCATCACGCCTTTCAGGATTTCCCATTCCAGCTTGCGGCCGCTGTCGTTTTTAATGTTGAACACGACTTGGCCGCTGGGGACGGTCAATTCCATCGGTTCGCAGGCAGTATCGTTCACACCGATATTGACCGAACCGTCGGCATTGGCGGCAGCGGATGCGCCTGAAGCGGCAGGCGCGGCTTTTTCGGCTTCAGGCGGCTGACACGCGGTCAAACCCAGAGCCAACATTACGGACAAAGCAGTCAGATTGAATTTTTTCATTTTCATTCCTTTTTATTTAGTTAACGTTTTTGCCGGCGCGCTGCCGCGCAAAAACCAAATCATGACGGGAACCAGATACAGCAGCCAAATCAGGACTTCGCCTTCGGTCGGGTGGTCGGTATAACCGAAGAAACCGCCGAGCAGCACGCCTAAAGGGCTGTCTTCATGCAAATATTTCGATGTGTCGAAAGCAATATCCTGCATCACATTCCATACGCCGGCCTCATGCAGCGCGCGAAACGAACCGGCCAGCAGACCGGCCGCCACTACAATCAAAAACGCGCCCGTCCAACGGAAAAATTTCGCCAAGTTCAGGCGCATACCGCCCTGATAAATCAGCGTACCGATGACAACCGCCACCAACAGCCCTAATACCGCGCCTATCGGCATAGACCACGTCGGGCTTTGCTGGAACACGGCCAGCAGGAAAAACACGCTCTCCAAACCTTCGCGCGCCACAGCCAAAAACGCCATGCCGACCAAGGCCCATCCCTGGCCGCTACCGCGGTTCAAGGCCGACTGAACAGAATCCTGAAGATGTTGTTTCATCGAACGTGCAGCCTTTTTCATCCACAAAATCATGTACGTCAGCATGGCCACGGCCACCAGGCCGATGACGCCGACCACCAATTCCTGTTCTTTTTGCGGAATCTCGCCCGTAACGGAATGAATGCCGTAACCGATACCCAAACACATGGCCGCAGCCAAAAACACGCCCAGCCAAACCTTCGGCATCAGCTCGCTGTGTCCCGACTGTTTCAAAAAACTGGCAACAATGCCGACGATCAGGGCGGCTTCGATGCCCTCGCGCAGCATAATCAATAAAGCAATCAGCATAAAAAACTCTAAAGTGAAACGTTCATTTATTAACGCATTTATAACGCTTTATGTTTAATAACGCAAATTATTTTCATTTTTTAATAACCCCATATTTCTTAAGATTTTTTAAAAGAAAATAACGAACGTAATCAATAAAAACTAAAAGGCCGTCTGAATTTTATTTTTTCAGACGGCCTTAAAAACAGTAACTAATTGTAAATAAATAATAAAAAAGTTCCATAGTATAAATTTCCCTATCAGTGATATTTTCAAAATTTATCAAATTTAAAAGGTTGATTTACAAAAAAAATTAAAACCGCCTTATCTTTTATAGTTGGCATATTGCTGGTGCAATCAGCAATCCATTACATAACAAACGCATAACAAAGGAACCCTTCTATGCCACGTTTAAAACTCCACCAAATCGCTTTGGCTTTGGCCGTTTCTGCCGCACTGACCGCCTGCGGCGAGAAAACGGCTCAAACAACCGAAACCCCTCAAGCGGCTTCTGCCGCAAGCGCTGCCGCCGTTTCAGCTCCTCAAAACTCTGCCGATGTTTCTGCCGAAGACAAAGCCCTGTTGGAACGCGCGCAAGCTACGTTCAAACCTTTGCCTGACTTAGCCGAAATGCAAAAAATCCGTCCGTTTACCGAAGAACAGGTCAAACTCGGCCAACAACTTTGGTACGAAAACCGCCTGTCCAAAGGCAACACCGTCAGCTGTAACTCTTGCCACAACTTGGCAACTGCCGGCGTAGACAACATGCCGACCAGCGCGGGTCATAAAAGCCAATTCGGCGGCCGTAACTCCCCAACTGCTCTGAATGCCGCCTTGTTGGGCAGCCAATTCTGGGACGGCCGTGCAGCCGATGTGGAAGAACAAGCCGGCGGCCCATTGCTCAACCCTGTTGAAATGGCCAACGCGACCGAAGCCGATGCCGCCGCAAAAATCGCCGGTATTCCTGAATACCAAGAAAAATTCAAAGTCGCATTCCCTGAAGACGGCGCGGTTTCCTTCAAAAACATCACCACCGCATTGGGCGCGTTTGAACGTACCCTGCTGACCCCGACCCGTTGGGATGACTACCTCAAAGGCAACGTGTCTGCCCTGAGCGAACAAGAACGCAAAGGCGTACGCGCATTTATGGACAACGGCTGTATCGCTTGTCACAGCGGCGTCAACTTGGGCGGTACCATGTTCCAAAAATTCGGTTTGGTGGATGGTCCTTACTGGAAACACATCGACGATCCTAAACACGACAAAGGCCGTGCGGACGTAACCAAAAAAGCCGAAGACGAATTCTTCTTCCGTGTTCCCGGCTTGAGAAACGTTGAACGTACCTATCCATACTTCCACAACGGCAGCGTTTGGGAATTGGATAAAGCCGTCAACATCATGGCGAAAGCTCAATTGGGTAAAACTCTGGCTCCGGAAGAAACTGAAAACATCGTTGCCTTCTTGAAAGCTCTCTCCGGCAATGTTCCTGAGTCTGCCCGAACCATGCCTGAGCTGCCTGTATCCACCGATGTCAAATCCCGACCTGACAACAAATAAGGTTTAGCGCAAAACAAAGGCTGTCTGAAAATCCGTTTCAGACGGCCTTTTTGTTGCCGGGCATATAGTCGGCTTTGTTTCACGATTCCACACAATATGGTAATCTTGAGCCGATTTTCACCATACATCCGAAAGGAACATCATGAGCCTGATTATTGAAGACTTGCAAGAAGGCCACGGCAAAGAAGCCGTCAAAGGCAAAGAAATCACCGTACATTACACTGGCTGGTTGGAAGACGGTACCAAATTCGACTCCAGCCTCGACCGCCGTCAACCGTTGACCATCACTCTGGGCGTCGGCCAAGTGATTAAAGGTTGGGACGAAGGCTTCGGCGGCATGAAAGAAGGCGGCAAACGCAAGCTGACCATTCCTTCCGAAATGGGCTACGGCGCACACGGTGCCGGCGGCGTGATTCCTCCGCACGCAACCTTGATTTTTGAAGTCGAGCTGCTGAAAGTGTACGAATAAGCATTTGACGCTTCAAAAGACCGAGGCCGTCTGAAACCCGAAGTTTGGTTTTTCAGACGGCCTGTTTTATCAAGATTCGGTATAATGCCCTCTTTTACAAGCAAACCATTTCCCAAGGAACCCCCATGCTTTTACCCGAACAAGTCAAAACCCTGATTGAAGGTGTTACCCCTTGCGAACACGTCGAAGTCGAAGGCGACGGCCATCACTTCTTCGCCGTCATCGTTTCCTCCTCATTCGAAGGCAAAGCCCGCCTCGCCCGCCACCGCCTGATTAAAGACGGCCTCAAGCCGCAACTCGAAAGCAACGAATTACACGCGCTGTCGATTTCCGTTGCCGCCACTCCGGCCGAATGGGCTGCCAAACAGGCTTAATTTGAAATCAAACAAAAGGCCGTCTGAAAACTTTTCAGACGGCCTTTTTCATACATATTAAACAGCACAGGCAATCGATACAAACGCCAAACCGCATTCCACAATACGCAATCTCGGTGTAAACCCTACCGGCACAACCGCCAAACTAGCCCTGCCGTTTCGGGAAAAACTGCACCACGTTCTCACCTTGCGGCAACACCAATTTCTTCACGGCATGGCCGTACACGGTTTCAAGCGTGATGTTCAGACGGCCTTCGTTGGCAAAAATCTTATCCACACATTCCTTGGCCGCTTGCGGATTGCTGAACTTCAACGCATTCCACAATCCCAAGGTTTCCATGTCCTGCCAAAACGTCGCAGCTTTTTTATAGCCCAACTCAAGCTTGGCCGTGTCGGTTACCGGATCGTAAAAGCCGTTGTCGGCGAGCATATCGCCCAAGTCGTGCATATCAATCAGCGTGGGCGCTTCGCATTCGATGCCTTCATGGTTCAGACGGCCTGTCAGCTCGCTCAGGCTGTCGCGGCCAAAGTGCGTGAAAAACAATAATCCGTCGGTTTTCAAAGCGGTAGCCCAGTTTTTCAATACCGGCAAAATATCGTCGGCGCGGCTGAGGCTGAGGTTGGCCCACAACATATCGGCGGATGCTTCGGGCAACGGCGCGGTCAGGGCTTGGCAATGCTGCGGGATGGTTTTGCCGGTCAGCTTCTGCCAAAAACCGCCTTTGCGCGCGGCGGCGGCGGTTTTCAAAAAGTCGGCATTCGGATCGTATTCTTCAAATACCGCGTTCGGATAGCGCGCGGCAAGAAGACTGCGGCTGATGTCCGCGTCCGCACCGACCAGCAGGATGCGCTTGGGCGCGTTGCGGACGATTTGCAGCCGCTCGTCGGTGTCTTGGGCGAGATGGCGGTGGATTTGCCAGCGTTTGTCTTGGGGGTTCATGTTTCAGACGACCTTTTTATTTATAATTTGATAGTATAAGTCTTCGTATAATAGGTAGAAATGTATTATTTTAATGTTGTTAAATTAATATGGATAAAATTTAATAGGTAATCCATTACTTTGAATATTATTACAACTATCCACTCTCCACTCATTAGTTACCGACAATTCTTGAGTCTCAATCTCATCTGAATAACGATTTGTCAAATAATGGAATTTTTGGTTTGTCGAACCCACCCAATTTCTTGTTGTTTCTATTTGTGTATTATCAAATTCTCCGTCGATCAATAGGTCTGTAGAGTTTAATAGCCTTTTGCTGCCTGAAAATTTATTTTCTGACAGTTCGGTATATTCGTAACCGGAAAAAACCATTACAGATAGATTTAGATTATGTGCAGCCTCGGCAATATCGGCTAATCCTTCAGCTTGTAAAAAAGGCTCTCCACCAAGAAAGGTAAGACCCTCCAGTGGATATTTTTCTGTTGCGTTTTTAAGTAATTGGATGATTTCATTCGATCGCATAAGATGGGCAGGTTTTATTTTCAGTAATTCACCATTGCAACAACCTTTACACCGTTTCAGACATCCTTGAACCCAAATGACAAAACGCAGACCCGGTCCTTCGGCTTCGGTAGCTTCAACAATATGGGATATATTCAGCCAGTGCATTATTCCAACTCGAAATCAAAATATTTTCCTGCCTGCAAGACTTTTAATGTCCTGCCTTTTAATTTATGGGGCTGTTCTACTTGCTCAAAGAGAAATTCTGCCAGCGGGTCGAATAAATATTTTGTTAACACGTTTAATACGCCACGCCCCCCGTGTTGGTAATTTACTTGTTTGATTAATGCATCTAGTGCTTTATTCTCATTTTCAAATACCAGTTTTTCAAGCCCCCATTTTTCTTTCAGACGGCCTGGCAACGGTTTAAGTTTTGCGCGCGCTATATCTTTTAATACAGCATTATCCTGTATGAAGTTAAACGGGATAATGTTTGCATCGCCTATACGTCCTAATAATTCTGGGCGGTTTAGTTCGTCTCTAAAATGAGATTGCACTGCCTGTTTAAATTGTTCTGCAATATTTTCTTTATTATCTTCGTCAGGTCGAATATTAGTTGCACCGATATTGGAAGTGAAAACAATAAAGGTATCAGCAAAAGAAATGGTTTCGCCTTTGCCGTCGGTCAATCGGCCATCTTCTAATATTTGTAGAAATTTATCTAAAATCCGCGGATGGGCTTTTTCGATTTCATCAAACAAGAGCAGGGAAAATGGGCGTGTTTTCACTGCATTGGTCAATTGACCTCCTTCTTCAAAACCGACATATCCCGGCGGTGCGCCAACTAAGCGTTGATCGGCGTGTTCGTGATTAAATTCGGACATATCGAAGCGGATGCAGGCATCCTCATCACCAAATAGAAATTGTGCCAATGATTTTGCTAATTCGGTTTTGCCTACACCTGTCGGTCCGACAAAAAATAGCGAGCCTTTAGGCATACGGGCTTTAACTGAATGTTGCAACCCTGAAAGCCCGGTATAGGCCCGTATCAAAATCTTGTTTACGGCTCCAATTGCCGATTCTTGTCCTTTGACTCGCCTTTGCAGCGTGATTTGGGCATCTTTCAATCTTTGATAATTCAATTTTTCCCAAGGGGATTGGCGTTTACCATAACGGTACAGCGATACTAAATTCTGTATATTGATAGGTGTCTGCTGTTGTCTGGATAAGCGAACAAGGTTATCTATATCGCGTAAAGTCAGGGTGTCGGTCAATGTAACAAAATCTACCAACGATTGACTTCCCGCACTCAAATTATCACTAACCTTCCACTGTGTTTGTCTTGCCAAAATAGCGGCTTCGCGTTCGGAAATATTAGGTAGGGGGATGGTTATTTCGGCAAATAAAGGATTGTTCAGATAAACGGATGGCGGTAAGGCGGTATTGCCCGAGCACAGAAAAACCAACAGGCTTTGCGGTTGGCCCATCGCTTCTGCGGTTGTTGTTTGTTCGGCATCCCGTAGGCCAGTAGCGATTTGTTGCAACCAAGCCCGTTCCGTTTCACTCAAGGCATTGATTTGCCCGAACAGATAATTTGACCAATCTACGATAAAGGCGGCTTTTTTCTGTGTTTTGGTCATGACTTGTTCAACGGTAGCAAAAAAATCCTGAGGCTGAATGGGAATGCATCCGGATATTGCTTTATTATCTTCACCGTCATCGTCAAAATCGTAAGCTTCACCGACTTCGGCCTGCATGCCGAGCCGGTTCAATCCATCCCATTCCTGAGAGGAAACACCTGATATACCATTCAAGCGTGAGTAAAATACAACCTGTTCGAAACCTTGTGCTTTTAAACTTTCTTCAATAATTCTGTTTATCGGCATTAATTTGTTATAACGGTTGAAACCTAAGTCAATGATGTTTCCGCTGATGATTAAAGCCCGACGTATCATAGATTGACGTTCAAAGTTTTCTAGCCATGTATTGATGTATTCGTTCATTTTTTTACCTTAGTGCGATTTTGCCGTATGTGTTGGATTGATGGGTTTGGCATCGGCATGTTCGTCATCCGGATTTTCCCAAAGAACACGTTCATCAGATAAATTTACACCATAAACTTCGGATAGTTTCGGCAATACTTTTTGCATATCTTCTTTACAGCGTTGCCCTTTATAGTTATCAAATTCATAGCGAACCGCACCATCTAAACGTACACGGAATTTTGCCCGGTTTCCTTGCGGGCGGCTTGCTTGGATGACAACGACGCTGTCTTCGCCGACACCTTGTTTGACCGGCGGCAAAACCGTAAAACCGGCTTGCTTCAGCGATTGATATACGGCTTTGACCATTTCCTTACGGACGGCTTCGTTTTCAATCACCGTATCTTCAATTTGGTGGGCTTCTTGGATGATTTCTGTCAAATCCTTCTGATTTTCTTGCTCAATTTTTTGTTTTAACCGCTCGGATTCCGATTGTGGCAGATTGGCCGTTTCAATAAATCTTAAAAGATCGGACTTTTGTGTTTGTGCAACTTCGTCTTGTACGGTTTTAGCAAAATTTTTCCGTATTTCTTCGGCTTGTTGCTCTGCCGATTGTTTAATTTCGTGAATCGCCGATTTTATGTCAGCAATACTTAGATTTTCCTCCGTAATACGTTTTCGAAGTATTGCTAAAGGTTTGAATGCCAAATTTCGTGCCTGCTTATTTTCCCAATTACTTGTTTCCTGTATCCATACGTTTTTTATTTCAGCACGCAAACGTTCCGCCGCACGTTCCGCCTCTTCACGCAACAGATGTTGGTGTTCTTCCGCTACCCTTTTATTTTCCTGTGCTTCGTAACGTATGGCTTGTACAAGCTGACCAATAGCAAAACTGCGGTTACGTCCGTCATAAGCGTTCATATGCCGTACCCGTTGAATCTCAGTGCGTATGGTAGCGATGTTTTGCAAAGCAAATTCAGCCAGATCGCTGTTTTCCAAATCGTTTAGCTGCTGTTCGTAACGGCGCAGATAAATTTCCGTTGTTTGGCTGATTTCGGCTTCCCTTGCCTTGCGTGCGGCTTCGCGGATTTCCCGTTCGCGTTCCAATTGCCAACGGTTTTCGCTGATTTGACTCATTTTATTCGTCTCCTAAATCGTTTTCAGACGACGTTACGGTTCAGATGTGGTTTTAATGCCGACAGCCGTAGCGTGATTTTTAAGGTTTTTATCTTTCGTATAAAGCACAACATCATTCAACTTATATCGTGCGGCAACAGCCAGGATGGCTTGATCGTTTTGTCCGTTGCGGTTCTGACCGTCTGCTTCTGCACCCATTAATGCCAAAATTTCCGGTTCGGCGGATTCCGTATGCCGCGCCAGTTTCAATTCTTCAATCTTGCGTATGGCTGCGCGTATTTCTGCGGCTTCCCGTTCCAACCGCTCAACGCTTTCTTCCGCTTGGATTTTTTCTTTTTCTGCCTGCTGCCGCTTCAAATCCAAATCGCGTTTTTTCTTTTCCCATTTGGATTTTTGGTTTTGGACTTGTAGGATTCGCGCGTTCAATTCATCGCGCTGTTTCTCCAACGCCAGCGTTGCGGGTGATTTTTCTACCGCTGATTTGACTTGTCCGTTGATTTGGTTTTGCTGTTTTTGCTTGTTTTTGTTTTTTTTAGCCATTTGGCCGTTCCTTACTGTTTAACTGGTTCAACTGCATTCTGACCGCATCTAACTCTGCTTTCAGACGATCTAAAAGGGCATCGCAATCTGCAATTTGTGCATCAATGTCGACTGAAACAATGGCTTCACATTGCTCGGTTTTTTCCACTAAGGCTTGTTTGGCGGTAGCTAAATCCCGTTTGAACTTCTCTTTTTGATAATCCAATTCGTTTAACACGGTTTGAGGAAGGATTACCGTACCTTCCGTTTGGATTGCAGACAGACTGCTGGGACATTTGCGGACAAAGTTGGTATCCAATACGACAAATTTCTGTGTTACGTCCATCGGTTCGAAATATTGGAATACTGCCGACTGCCATTGTTTTAGCTGCTCCGACAGTTTGGCAATGTCGTTTGAAGCGGAAATTGCAGGAAAAGTACGGTTGATTGCTTCGACGTTTTTCTGCCATTGACCGATTTGTTCCAAACTGTTTTGCTTGATGTCTTTTAACTTCAATTCGTCGGGTTTCAGACGACCTAATGCTTTATGTTGTGCCAGCAGGTCGGACAATTCGGGAATTTTACGTGCCGTCGATTTTTCATTACTGACTGCCCAATCAAAGGCTTGCCGTTGCGCTTCTGCTGAAAATCTTGCCAAGCTCAAATCTGTCTTGGGGAAAAGTTCGGCAAATTGTTCCAAATCGTTTTCATTATTAAGAGGCTCAATTTTTTCTTCCCAGTTCTCGGGGAGGAACGGCTTACTCCAAGTCTTTTTAATCAACTCGGCAAAGCCAACTGCTTGAGTTATCGTCATCTCAGGCAATTTTTTCAGAATATCAGCTGCGGGGACAAAATTTGCCATAAATGCCAAAACCGCCATATTCGGCTGAGAAAGCGCGGGCAGGTCAGCAAGCCAATTTTCAGATTCTTGATATAAAATTTTTGCCGGTAACGGATACGGCTGATGATCGAAATAGCACTCAAGATAACCTGTTTCCTCCACGAAAAGCGTATTATCCGAAAAACGGAAAAATATGCGGGTCAGACCGTCTGAATCATCTAAGCGTGTAGGAATAAAAAGATGTTTGCCGTGTAATTCAGCTTCGGCAATGTTAGAGAAGACAATCAGTGGTGTTTTATCGTCAAGTTCATCATGATTTCCATTGAATTTAACTTCAACCGTATTGCCGATTTGGCGTGTGTCGGATTCCTGATCTGCCAAAACCAGCGACAGCAAACCGTTTTCAGGCAAATCCAAATCTACATCCCATTCGATTGCGTCTTCAGCATCAAAAATCATAGGTTCAAGCAGAACTTCTTTGATGACTTGTGGCTCGCGCGTATTTATCCATTGGGAGAACAGCTTGTCTTCGCTATCGATATTCAAATAGCGGTTGCCGTCCAGTGTGAGCTTGACAGGGACAGTTTGCGGTAAAGATGTATCTTCATCACACGTTACGCTGATGCCGTCATGCTCCAATTCGGTTTCGGCATCAAACCATTTTTGATTTGTAGACTCCAGCCCACTCAATTGCTGCAATAAAGTTTCATTAACAGGGAAAAGGGAACAATTCAGCTCAACAACATCTTCTACGTTGCTTGCGCTTTGTTTTGGTTTGCCGATATATTCATTCAATAATGGATTAAACCAAAATTCAGCATTTTCTGTTCTACGCCGTCCCGGCATTTTTTTCTCATGGTAAAACTTTTTGCCATTGTCGGTCAGTTTTAAATCTGCTAGAGATAACTTGGCTAAATCATCTTCAGTATCGGGTAAATCAATATGTTCAATCAGTCCCGTATCATTAAGGTTTTCCAGCGTATAGCGGACAATGGTGAAACCCAGCTTCAATACACGGGCAATTTGCGCCAAGCTGTTATTTGCCAATTGCGGAAAATCATTATGGGCAAGACCCATCAACAACTCGGCAAATACGGTCGGCGTACCAATTTTACGGTAGCGATACTCTGTATCCGCGCGGTAAATCGGATAGGAAAAGGTCTTTTTTGCCAGCAATTTATCCATTATCTACGCCCTTTTTGCTGAGGTTGTATGTTTGGCAGGATGGCGGAAAATTCTTTCGCATCGCAAATTCCGCCTGTTTCTGCCCAATGTTCTAAATATTTGAACATATTCTTATAAACCATTTCTTTATCGTATCCTGCTTTATCCATTCGAGGCAGTTTGACTTCCCGGTTTTCCAGCATATTTCTTGCACCGAATATCAATAAAAGATTTTGTGCGCGAGACATTGCCACATTGATAAATTCAAAACGGGCGATGTTTGCTCTGCCGGCTCGGAATTTTTGTGTTCTATCACCACCATTGTTTTTTACCAGGCTCAGTAAAATAATCGGTTTTTCTTTGCCTTGATAGCGGATAACCGTATTGATTTCTACATCAATGGCGGAAAACGATAATTTATCTTTATTGATTTTTCGGATTTCATCACGAATGACGCGGCATTGAGGCTGGTAAAATGAAACGACACCTACTTTCATTTTGTTGTCCTTGCCATAACCCAATGTCTCAAGCTGACGGTTCATATCCACCAATGTTTTGGCAATCATTCTTGCCTCTAATACGTTGATATTGCTTTGCCCGTCATTAATCGAAAAACGCTTTCCTTTTTCATCATCTGTCGTATCAATCCACAGCACATGGTCTTTTTGGGACAATAGTCCTTTAAACTCAATCCCATGAGGCCGCTTGGCATCCGGATTGCCGCAGGTCAATTGCCTTTCATAAAAGTAGTTGATCATCTTCATGATGTCAGGGTGCATGCGAAATTGAATATTTAAGCGTTCGCGTAAACTTTCCGGTGCCTTTTCAAACAATTCTTTAAACAGACTTGCCGTTACCATTTTTTCGAATTTATGCAAATTATCCTCGGTCAAATCCGTATCGGAATCTTGCTTGTTTTCCTGTGCTTCGTTTTGTTCGACCTCATCTTCAAATGTCAGTCCGTCGGCTTCATTGAATATCGGTGGCAATTGACGATGGTCACCCACCAAAATGGCTTTTTTGGCACGCATAAGAGGCAGCAACATTTCCAACGGTGTAGCTTTGGATACCTCGTCGATAATGACTACATCAAAACCGTCAAAATTATTATCGGTTAGTGTCCGCTCATTTTCATTACAGGTAATGGCAACCAGATTGCAGCTTTCAACAAACGGTTTTTCCAGCTCACTCCAATCTTTTTCTGCTCTTTTTTCCGGCTCTTTCAGGATTTCCTGCCAACGGGAGAATAAAGGCATAAAATCTTGGTTTTGTGTTTGCAGGGTTTGCAGTTCACTTTCTAATGCGTTCAAACGGCTTTGCTGTGTGGCAAATTCTGCCAAAAAGTCTGCTTCAGCAGAAAATCCGCCATCGATAAGTATTTGTGCTGCCTGTTGTTTTTTCAGACGACCTCGTTCGGTAATTTGATGCTTATCCTCTTTTAATGCTTCAAGATCGGCCTGCTTTTCCCGTACGCTTTCATCACTTGGCGGTTGCAAATCATAGCCTTGCAACTGATTGTTCAAATCCCAAACTGTGGCTTGTACCAATGTCTGATATTTCTGTTGGAATATGGTTAGATTTTGAACGCGCTGTATCAGCAGCGGTTTGAGTATTTCTGGATTATTTTGTGCGAAGCGTTCTGCATCATTAAAAATTTGGTAAGGTTCGAGATTTAGACCGTCCGACGGTTTCTCTTTCAAAAGGCGCAATGCTTTTCGTTTTTCTTTCCATAGGGCGGAAAGTTCATTGCTGTCGTCATTTTCCATTTGATCAGCGATTTCATCGATTTCCTGTTGTAACTGTTCTATTTCCAGCAGGGTTTTCGTATCTGCCCCCATTGTGCCATTGCCACCGTTCAATCGTGCTAAATCTGCTTCCATTTTCGGCAAAACTGCCTGAATACGCTGATAAAGTTGAATCAGTTTATAAAGAATGGCAGCTTGGTTTTCTCTTTCGGCAAGAAACCGCTCGTAAGAAAACTTTTGGCTGATATGCAGATGTTCAAGGTTAGTAAGGTGTTCTGCCAATGGATAAAGTGTTTCGGGTAAAATAAAATTGCTGTTACGCAAGGCTTCACCGGAATTTTTCTCATTGAGTAAGTCGATAAGCAGTGCAATGTTTTCTATATCGCGGCTATGTCGTCTGAAAATATCCTGCTGTTCATCAAACTCAATTTTGGCTTGGATAAGTGCCTGCTCTGCTTGTTTCAGACGACCTTGATTGGTACGGTATTCTGCACGAAGCTGTTGCAAATCATGTGCCACAAATTCAGCCTGTTTTACCCATTCGCGAAGTTTTTCGGTTTCTTCCGATAATGCGTTAAACGGTTGCAGGTATTCTTTGGCTACATAATTGCGCAACGATACATAATGTTTGCTCAATATACTTTCGCCGGTAAATTGTTTACCTTCTTCCGTAATGCGGTTGGCACTTTTTGCTAAACGGACAGCCCTTAATTCAGGATGGTTTTGCAGGCGCGACAAAGCATTATCCAATGCGTCATGAGCTTGGCTTGCAAGCAAGACCGTTTCTCCGCGCTTGGCAAATTGTAGGCAGGCCTCGGCGATGACCGTGGTTTTGCCGGTTCCCGGTGGCCCCTGAATCAAACAAATATCAGGTGCCGCCAGCATTTTTTGTACGGCAGATTTTTGTTTGTCATTTAAACTCTTGTTTTCCCATTCGGTAATTTCTGGAATTTCATCAGGCTGGTTGGCATTTTCAATATCAAACAGATAACTTGAAAGATACGGCGCATAACAACCTTCATTTTGTTGCAGGTTTTTTACCGCTCGGCGATGACGCTCAATCAACGCTAAATCGCCGACTAAAGATATAGAGATAAAGCCACTCTCGGGCATATTTTTAAATAGGGAATTGATTTTCTTTTGGCGTGTTTTGCCTTCTTCTCTGTTGTCATCATCTTCAAATTTGGCAATGTGATTGCTTAACTCTTCGGATATATCGACAAATACGTCCGCAAACACAGCTTTACTGAAATCAAATGTGTTATTTTTATCAGCCTTCTTTTGTGATTCTCGACGAAAATCCTCACAGAAGGTGAGCTTTTCTTTATCAGAATTGTTTTTCTGAATAATTTTGATGCCCTGATTCGCCAATTGTCCCAATTGTGAAAATGCACTATCCACTAGCGTAGTGTCTTTTTTCGGCAGAATAAAACGAAATGGCTCGGTTGAAACTTCGGTTTTGAATGTATGCAGGCTTTGACGGCTGAATGCGGCGCGTGTTTTTTTCAATACCTGTTCATCTTCGGCAATGACCAAAAAGTGTACCTGTCCCGTTTCTTCATTAAACTGCCAATTCAGATATCGTAATCCCTGAGTTTTGTGCTTGATTAACTTATTTTTAAAGGTCAAAAAGTCTAACCAACCCGACAAGCGTTCTTTAGTTTTAGCGGCATATGCCGGTAGGGATTTTGTAAAATCAGAGGAAAGCAAATTAGGTTGACTGCGAGGCGGATATGAATTTTCCTGTAACTGATAAAAATGAGTTTCAACTTGTTTTTCATAAGCAGTCGCATCCATTCCTCCATGTGTGAGAAATACTCGTTCAGGAATAAAAACAGGACTAACAGTTGCTGTCGGACAATATCCGATAACGGCTACCGCAATGTTATGAGGAATATGTTGATTGAAAACAGGATGGGAAGAAATCCGAATAGATAAAGAAATCTTTTTTTCCGAATTATCTTGCAAAGAAAGATTGGCAAAGTTAGCAATTATTGCTTCATCGGCTAAAAAGAAATCTTCGCAAAACTGTTTCGCAACAGTCTCATATTCTTTGCTTGCATATTGCGGAAATTGCGCTTTGTAGGAACGAAAAGCACGAGAAATGCTTTTCCCGAGCATTTCTTGTGTTACAGAATTTTTATGTTTTTGTTCGGTTTCGGGTAGGCGAAAATAAACAGTCTTTCCAGTCATGTTTAATAGTCCCTTTAAGATAAAATTTAAAGATAAAACTTATTAAATTGCAATGCAATTGTATTTTAATATTTTGTAATATAGATATTTTTCAGACAACCTTCTCAACAAAACCGCGGTAAATTTCGGCAAACTCGTCGGCATGGCTTAAAAAGGGCGCGTGTGCGGCTTTGTCGATAAGGACCAGCTCGCTGTCGCTCAAATGGCGGTGTAAATATTCGCCCATGCGCGGCGGCGTGATCGCGTCTTTCTGTCCAAACACCAGCAATGACGGCGTTTGAATACGCGGCAACAGCGGACGCGCGTCGGCATGGTTGACGGCTTCAAGCGCAGCCTGTAAGGCGGAAGGCGTGCCGCAACGCGCCAAATCGGGCAGCACCCGGTTTAAGATTTCGCCTGAATTCGGCGTGTGCAGCAGTTGCAGTTGTAGAAACTGTTTAATATGTTTGGCATAATCCTGCTGGAATGCGCCGACCATCTTGCCCAAGGCAGGTTGCGCCAAGCCTTCGGGATAATCCGTGTCGGCAGTCAATCGGGCAAAACTTGCCGTCAGGCAGAGCGATTGGATTTTGTCGGGATAAAGCGCGGTCAGATACAGGGCAACCAGTCCGCCCAGCGACCAGCCGAGAATGTGTGCCGGCATGTCGATTTGTCCGGCGAAAGCTTCGGCAACAGCGGCAATATCAAACGGTTCGGCAAAAGGCGCATCGCCGTGTCCGGGCAAATCCAGCGCGCGGACATCCCAATCGGCAGGCAGGCGCGGTATCAAATCGTCGAATACATGGCGGTTCGCCGCCCAACCGTGTATCAGATAAACTTTTTTGGCGGAGTGTGGCATGAATGTTCTTTCTTGGTGGCGCAGTTTGAAACAGCTCAATGCGCGACGTTGCGTATTATGCCACGATTCCGTTTCAGACGGCCTTTGCCGAGGCTGCGCAAATGATTTGACGGAATATTTTATCGACGCGGCACAAAGCTGCCCTTTGTGTTTCCGCCATGTCGCGGGCGGGGCAGTGTGCGGCAGTTGTCAGAAAAAGCCGCCCGCATTTGATAGAATGTGGGCCTCGCTGTATTACGAACCGCCCGTCAGCAGCATGATACGCGAGCTGAAACACTTGGCCGATTTGGGCATGAGCCATCCGTTGGCGGATTTAATGTGCCAAAACGCACCGGACTGGCTGGCGACGGAACACTTCGATTTCGTCCTGCCCATGCCTTTGAGCAAAGAGCGGCGGCTCAAGCGCGGATTCAACCAAAGCGAGGCATTGACGGATATTTTGGCAAAACGCTACGGCTGGACGCTGCTGCCGCGCCACGCGGTTTTCAGACGGCATGGCGAGCCGCAAAGTACGCTGAAAAGCGACGAACGTCGGCGAAATATCAAGAATGCATTTAAAATCAAAGCCGAATTGCCGAAGGCGTGTAATATTCTGTTAATTGATGATGTCTTCACCACCGGCTCGACTTTAAACGAATTGGCGAAAACGCTGAAAAAATCAGGCGCAGGTAAGATTTTTTGCTGGAGTTTGGCGCGGCCGCCAATGAAAAAATAGCTTAAAGTTTTTGACACCCATGGAACATTTCGGCATTATGCCACTCTATAAGTGATTGATTTATATGTTTACCATAGTTTTGTACCAACCCGAAATCCCGCCCAATACGGGCAATATTATCCGCCTGTGCGCCAATACCGGTGCTGATTTGCACTTGGTCAAACCGCTTGGGTTTCCTCTGGATTCGTCCAAAATGAAACGCGCGGGTTTGGATTATCACGAGTTTGCCAAACTGACGGTACATGAGAATTTCGATGATTGCCTCAAGGCACTCGAAGGCCGCCGTATTTTCGCGCTGACCACCAAAGGCTCCACCCGCCCCGACGAAGTTTCCTTCCGCGAAGGCGACCTGTTGCTGTTTGGTCCCGAAACACGCGGCCTGCCTGCCGAAGTTCTCGACAGCCTGCCTGCCGGACAAAAAATCCGTCTGCCGATGATGCCCGACAGCAGGAGCATGAATCTTTCCAATACCGTCGCCGTCATTCTGTTTGAAGCATGGCGACAAAACGGTTTTGCCGGAGGCGTATAACAGGCCGTCTGAAACCGCTACGTTATCAACTCAAGAACGGAACCCGTTTTGATTTTTACTAAAAAAACCCTCCTTTCCTTAGCCGCCGCCACCATCGGCGTCCTTTCCATCAATGCCGCCGTTGCCGACAGCGTGGTCCGAGTCGAAAAACTGCATCCTTCTGCCAACCGCAGTTACAAAGTTGCCGGCAAACGCTACACGCCGCTGACCAAAGTTTCCTCTTTCAGCCAAACCGGTAAAGCCTCATGGTACGGCAACCAATTCCACGGCCGTAAAACTTCCAGCGGCGAGCGTTACAATATGAACGCCCTCTCCGCCGCCCACAAAACCCTCCCTATTCCCAGCTACGCACGCGTGACCAATATGCAAAACGGCAAAAGCGTCATCGTCCGCGTCAACGACCGCGGCCCTTTCCACGGCAACCGCGTCATCGATGTTTCCAAAGCCGCCGCCCAACAATTAGGTTTCATCAACCAAGGCTCGGCCAACGTCAAAGTTGAACAAATCATCCCCGGCCAAACCGCCGCTCAAACCATTATTTCCCCAAACAACAAAGAATTTTTTGTTGATTTGAAATCCTTCGGTACCCAACGCGAAGCGCAGGCTTATTTGAACCAAACAGCACAAAACCTACCATCCGACAGCAAAATCATGCTTGAAAAACGCAACTACGAATACGTTGTCAAAATGGGTCCGTTCAGCAGCCAAGAACGTGCTGCCGAAGCAGGCGAACGCGCCCGTCATATGAACCTGGCATCCGCCATCTGATTTCGTCCGCGTTACCGCTGAAGTTTGATACAATACAAGGCCGTCTGAAACCCGATTACAAGGTTTCAGACGGCCTTTTTTAATCACAGGGGAACACCATGATCAGCAGGCTTACAGGCAAATTGATTGAGAAAAATCCGCCGCAGGTCGTTATCGACGTCAACGGCGTCGGTTATGAAGCCGACGTTTCCATGCAGACTTTCTACAACCTGCCCTCCGTTGGCGAAGCCGTCCATCTCTACACCCAGCTGGTCGTCCGCGAAGACGCGCATTTGCTGTTTGGTTTCGCCTCAGCCGAGGAACGCGCCACCTTCCGCCAACTGGTCAAAGTCAGCGGCATCGGTGCCAAAACCGCATTGGGCATTTTGTCGGCCATGAATGCCGACGAGCTGGCGCAAGCCATTGCCGAAGAAGACGTCAAACGCCTCTCTTCCGCCCCCGGCATCGGCAAGAAAACCGCCGAACGCATGGTGTTGGAACTGCGCGGCAAACTCGTGTCCCATACCGTTTCAGACGGCCTGTTTGCCCCTGATGCCGTTGCCGACGAAAGCCAAGACATCATCAACACCCTGCTTGCCCTCGGCTACAACGAACGCGAAGCCAAAGCCGCCACCAAAGGCATTCCCAATGGCACGGAAGTTGGCGAAGGCGTGCGCCTGGCCTTGAAAAACCTGCTCAAATAAGGCCGTCTGAAACATGAAGGCATTGGCACTGAGCGTCACCCTCTTGCTGAGCGCGTGCGTCTATACCGAGACTCCGTATGGGCGCACCGCCGTCTTGGACCTGCCCGTCCACTCGCAAACCACTGTCAACAAAACCGTGACCATCAACGCCCCGCCGGGAACAACCGTCATTTACCAAGACAGCGAACCCGTCCGCAATTACCCGGCCTATCCCGTTTATCCCCGCCAGGTTTATCGTTATCGATAAACAACGCTGACCGTTTGAAACCATAGGTTCAGACGGCCTGTTGAGAGACCAACCATGAAATACATCCTTCCCCTGCTTTTACTCCTGAGCGCCTGCACACCGGACACCAAGACCACGGATGCCGCATCCGCCCCCAAAACACACGGCTTTGCACACCGCCTGACCGAAGGCGAAAAACTACTGACCCAAGCCTTCATCAAACAAGACCTCGCCGCCTACTTCAAACACGAAACCGGCGGCGCATTTGCCGAACAAGCCCCCTTATTCTCGGCCCAACAACTTGCCGAACAGAAAAACATCCCCCAAAACGATGCCATCGGCGTTTACGGCAAAATCATCAAAACCCAAGGCCGCACCGCCTGGCTGCAAACCGACAAGCAAACCCTCAAACTCGATTTGGCCGAACCGCTGCAAGAAGCGGAAGGCGAAGTTACCCTCGTCTGCCAATATGAAAACACTGCATTTCAAGACTGCCAAACAGAAGAAAACTTCGCCCGACGCTTTACAGAACAAATTTTCTCGGCGGTCGAGTCCGGGCGCGTATCCGCCCAAACAGACGCACCGGCCGAAGAAATCATGGCCGGCCGCCTCATCCCGTTTTTGAGTGCCGCCAGCGACTTTACCGGCAACTTCAAAGCCTGCGCCACCACCATGACCGAATACTGCACCAGCCGCCTGGCACGCGAAATGCCCGAATCCGCAGTCCGCAAAAAAGCACAGGAATTGGGTTTAACCGAAATAGCATTTAAAAAGAAAAAATAAATATTTAGGCCGTCTGAACCTTATACCGACTGTGCTATAATCCGCGACTCATACAGGTCGGACAGACAGTCGCCGCGTATCGCGTAAGGCATACGGGGAGGAAAGTCCGGGCTCCATAGAGCAGAATGCCGGCTAACGGCCGGGCGCGGCAACGCGACGGAAAGTGGAACAGAAAGCAATACCGCCGATGATTGCCTTCGGGCAAAACAGGTAAGGGTGAAAAGGTGCGGTAAGAGCGCACCGTGCATTTGGTAACAAAGCGCAGCAGGCTAAACCCCATTCGGAGCAAGACCAAACAGAACGCGATGACGCTGCTCGCCGAGCGTTCGGGTAGGTTGCTTGAGCACACCAGCAATGATGTGCCTAGAGGAATGACTGTCCGCGACAGAACCCGGCTTACCGTCCGAGCTGTATGTCCCCATACCGCGGCAGGTTTTAAAAACCTACCGCATTTTTATAGAAATAAAAAGGCCGTCTGAAACCTGAATCTTGGTTTCAGACGGCCTTTTTTAAACCGCTGTTTATGGACGGTATTCCGGTTTCATGCCGTTAGGCAGGAGCTGCCATACATAGCCGGTGGTTTTCATTTTGCCGGCCACTTCGCCTGCTTCGTCACCATAGCCCCAGAAATAATCCACACGGACCGCGCCTTTAATCGCGCTGCCGGTATCTTGCGCCATAATCAGGCGGTTGAGTGCTTTTTTGGTGGTCGGGTGGGCAGTAGCGACAAATAATGGTGCGCCAAGCGTGATGTAGTGACGGTCAATGGCACCGGCGTATTCGCCCATCAACGGCGTACCCAATGCGCCCACCGGGCCGGAATCACTGCTGCCGGTCAGCTCACGGAAGAAGACGTAGCTTGGGTTTTGTCCCAAAACTTCGGCAAGGCGGCCGGGGTTTTGCTTCATATAGGCCTTGATGCCCTGCATGCTGGTCTGACCCAACGGCAGATAGCCTTTGTCCGCCATATAGCGGCCGATGGAAACATACGGATGTTCGTTTTTATCGGCAAATCCAACGCGGATGTATTTGCCTGACGGCGTTTTCAGACGGCCTGAACCTTGAATGTGCATAAAGAAAAGTTCGACCGGATCATCTGCGTAACCCAAAATCGGCGCTTTACCGTTAAGCGCGCCGCCGTTGATTTGGCTGCGGGTGTAGTAAGGAACGAAACGGCTGCCTTCAAAACGGCCTTTCAGCGCAGTGCTGCGTGCTGTAATCGGGAATCTGGACAAATCGGCCGTGTATGTGCCACTGTTGTCGATGACGCCGCTGTTTTGGCCGGTTTGGCGGATGCGGACGGTGGCTTTGCTGCCTCTCAAGTTTGCAGCCAGCGGAACAGAAACAAAATCGTTCGGAATGCCGTAAATAGGGAAACGGGATTGGCTTGTGGGCTTGTCGTCGCCGTGAAGGACCGGTTCGTAATAGCCGGTAATGGTGCCGGCAGGATTGCCGCCGTTATCGACGCGCCATGCGGTGAAATAGCGCTCGAAAAAGTGCTTGGCTTGGAAATGATGTGCCGGCGTCTGCATGGCTTGGATACAAACGTCCTGCCAGCCTTGGCGGTTTTTGAGTTTTTCACAGCCTAAGCGGAAAGACTGCAGGCTTTTGGCGAAGTGTTGGGTGCTCCAGTGCGGCAATTCGTTGTAGGAAACTACGGTGTAGTTTGCTCCTCCCCCGCTCACTGTCGTACCGATGGGGTCAGGCGTACCGGTGGGGCGGTCAGGGCCTTTGATAACGCTGGTGTCGGTTTCGGGAAGATTTTTAATGCTTTTGCTAGGACAGGCGGCAAGAATGGCTGCAGCAATGCTGACGAGCGTGATGCGGTACAGGTGTTTTTTCATGGAATCAATAGCGTGTCGAAAGGCCGTCTGAAAGCTATTTTTCAGACGGCCTATGTTGGAAAGTGCTGATTTTAACACAAAAAAGCCATTTATCGGCGCGGCGGCAATTTGACGACAACCGTATCGGCCAGCATATCGTAGAGCGTGCGGCGGTCGCGTTTGACGGAGAAGAGCATGATGAAGTTGATCAGTAAAATCAGTAGGGAACAAATTAAAATGTTTACTTTTAATACAAAGTATGCAGAAATCAAGATGACAAGTACAATTAAGCCCCATGCAACTTCTCGCACCAATACCGTACCAAGAAAACCCGGATTGCTGCCATTGCTTTTCAATACACGAATACGCATGATCTTTTTACCCAAGGATTGACCATAGCGGCTCATATAATAAAGCTGAACAATACCGACAATTAAATATACGATAGAGGTCAATCCTAGCATCTGTGTCATATCGGCCCGCTCGCTGACACTTATTATAAGCTCTTGTGTAAAAGCAATATTTTTCTGCTTGGCAATTGCTGCTGTCTCAGTATATAAAATATAATAATAGGGTAAAAAAATAATTACATTAAATAAATAATTCAACAAATATGCCGCGACCCGTGACCATACTGAAGCAATATGGACATCCACTACTTCCGTTTGCGGCAAATCTACCGACTTTATTTCATTCATTTAATCTTTCCTCTATGCAATTAATGAAATGTAGTTTCATTGCCATCTTAACCTATTTTTCCATCATTCTAAAAAATTTCGATAAAAACCTTTACATTTTCCGCAGACGGCGTTAAAACACTTGTTTTCCCCTTTGTTATAGTGGGTTAACAAAAATCTGAACAAAGCGGCAGGCGATGCCGTTCCGATTTTTGTTAATGCACTATAAAACTTATCAGGATTTTCTTCTCAAGGAGTAGCACATGAAAGTAGGTTTCGTCGGCTGGCGCGGTATGGTCGGCTCTGTTTTGATGCAGCGTATGAAAGAAGAAAACGACTTCGCCCACATTCCCGAAGCGTTTTTCTTTACCACTTCCAATGTCGGCGGCGCTGCCCCTGATTTCGGTCAGGCAGCCAAAACATTGTTGGATGCCAACGATGTTGCCGAATTGGCAAAAATGGACATTATCGTTACCTGTCAGGGTGGCGATTACACCAAATCCGTCTTCCAACCCCTGCGCGACAGCGGCTGGAACGGCTACTGGGTTGACGCGGCTTCTTCCCTGCGCATGAAAGACGATGCGATTATCGTCCTCGATCCTGTCAACCGCAACGTCATCGACAACGGCCTCAAAAACGGCGTGAAAAACTACATCGGCGGCAACTGTACCGTTTCCCTGATGCTGATGGCTTTGGGCGGTTTGTTCCAAAATGATTTGGTCGAATGGGCAACCAGCATGACCTATCAAGCCGCTTCCGGCGCGGGTGCGAAAAACATGCGCGAACTCATCAGCGGCATGGGCGCGATTCACGCCAAAGTGGCAGACGAGCTTGCCGATCCTTCCAGCGCGATTCTCGACATCGACCGCAAAGTGTCCGATTTCTTGCGCAGCGAAGATTATCCGAAAGCCAACTTCGGCGTACCGCTCGCCGGCAGCCTGATTCCGTGGATTGACGTGGACTTGGGCAACGGCCAGTCCAAAGAAGAATGGAAGGGCGGCGTGGAAACCAACAAAATCCTCGGCCGCAGCGACAATCCGACCGTAATCGACGGCTTGTGCGTGCGCATCGGCTCTATGCGCTGCCACAGCCAAGCCCTCACCCTGAAGCTGAAAAAAGACCTGCCTGTTTCTGAAATCGAAGCCATTTTGGCTGGCGCAAACGATTGGGTGAAAGTCATCCCTAACGAAAAAGAAGCCAGCATCCACGAGCTGACTCCTGCCAAAGTTACCGGCACGCTGTCTGTTCCTGTCGGCCGTATCCGCAAACTGGAAATGGGCGGCGAATACATCAGCGCGTTCACTGTCGGCGACCAACTCTTGTGGGGCGCTGCCGAGCCGTTGCGCCGCGTATTGCGCATTATCTTGGGCAGCCTGTAATTTAGGTTGGCATGAAAAAAGCAACGGTTTGAGCCGTTGCTTTTTTTGTCACAACAAGGCCGTCTGAACCTTTCAGACGGCCTTTTTCCTACTCTTTCTTACCGGCCAAACCGATTTCTTTGGTAGAGTCGCCAACTTTGATTTGCGCCTTACCGGCAATTTCTTCAGCCTGCGGACCGAAGAGTTTCAAATCATAACGGCCGTTTTCCACGCCGTTCAAACTGGTTTTACCGCTGATGGCGGCTTTACCATTGTTATTGGCAATGCCTGCTGCAAGCAGGTCGACATTATTGTGGGAAGCCATGCTGCTGATTTTGCCGTAACCTTGTTTTTTATCGAAATCGACGGTGTATTTCAGACGGCCGCTGCGGTCGTCGCCGTTAAACGCAATGCCCGAATACTGATAGCTGCCTTGTTTGGGCAAATTGTGGTAAGCGGTTTCATCGCCTTGGACTTCGCCGACGGTGAATGTGTATGTATCGAGGTTTTGCAGCTTGCCCGCGTCATCGGCTTTTTGTTTGGCGTAACGCGCGGCAACAGTGGAATAATTTTGTTTATACACTTGGAAGTCGCCCGTTTCCAAAGTGATAACTTGGCCTTTTACCTTGATTTTTTGGGCGTAGTCGTAAGAAGATACTTTATCGGTTTTCAAAAAACCGGTATCGAGTTTGCCGCCTTTTTTCAGGGTTTGCGTTTTACCGTTGGCCGTCAGCTCCAACGTACCGTTTTCAGGGACAGATTCGTTCAATTCAATGGACAACACGCCTTTCGGATGCGGATTGAGCGGTTCGGTCACGGCATTCGACAAGCCGCTTGTTGCGCCACCGCAGGCAGCCAACATCAAAGACAGGGAAGCAGTCAAAGCAGAAATGCGGAGGGTTCTCATCATTTTTTCCTTTCCTTTTTATTTGGTATGATATTTATCATATACCTAAAAAAATAAACAATAAATGATTTTTGTCAAAATTAAGTATTTTGAATATTGATTTTATAAATATTGAAACATTTTTAAAACAACGGATATTCCGTTAATCTAGCATCTCTTCCGCTATAATCGTTTTATTTTACAAACGGACTTCATCATGCCGAAAATCACCCTCATCGCCGCCTACGCCGCCCGCCGCTGTATCGGCATCAACAACACCATGCCTTGGCATTTGCCCGAGGATTTTGCCTTCTTCAAATCCTACACTACCGGCAAACCCGTCATTATGGGCCGCAAAACATGGGAATCACTGCCGCGCAAACCGCTGCCCGGCCGTCAAAATATCGTCATCACCCGCCAAGATTATCAGGCCGAAGGCGCGCAAACGGCGGCTTCTTTGGAAGATGCGCTGGCTTTGTGTCAGGGGGTTGAAGAAATCATCATCATGGGCGGCGCGCAAATTTATGCACAAGCCCTGCCAATTGCCACCGATTTGCGTTTGACCGAAGTCGGTTTGAATGTGGACGGCGATGCGTTTTTTCCTGAGTTTTCCACAGAAACATGGCAAGAAGCCTCTCGGGAAAACCATGTTTCCGCCAAAGGCATTGAATACGCGTTTGTGCATTATGTGAAGGCATAATCTGATAACACAAAGGCCGTCTGAAACCCTGTTTTTCAGGTTTCAGACGGCCTTTTTATTTCGTTTGTTTACGGCATGCCGTTTAAGCCGTTTTGTTTTTCAAAGGCAGCTTGATATGCGGTTTGGCCGGCTTGGGCGCTTCTTTCAATCCAAGTTCGATTTGCTGCTCTTCGCTCAACAAATTGCTCCAGTCACCTTTTTTATACCAGTCGCGGCCGTCCAACTCGATGGGGTGTTGGATGCGTTCGCAACCGTTGCCGCATTGCAAATCGTCTTCTTTGCAGTATTTGTCGCAACCCCAGCAGATACGCTCGGGATTTTTCGGGAAAATGGGAAATTTCTTGGCCATGATGTTCTTCTTTTGTTTGTGAGCGGTATGGGCAGAATTATAAGTGATTTGAATGGGGCTGGCGGTGGGTTTATCGTGTTTTACGCTGATTTTTTAAGATGTGTTAACCTTTCAGACGGCCTATACTGTAAAAACTATCCCTATGCGGTACAACAAGAGGAGCCAATATGAACATATGCCGTCTGAAGCCTGAATTTGTCGAGCCTTTAGCCCTCGCGCTGTTTGAGGAATGGCACGATTTTGCGCCGTGGTCGTCTCTGGACAAAATCCGTGCGTATTACGCGCAGTGCCTCGATGGGGATAATTTGCCGCTGGCGTTTGCGGCTGTGGATAACGAAGGGCGGCTGATGGGTTCGGCGGCATTAAAGCGGTTTGATATGGCGTGTTTTCCCGAATACGAATATTGGCTGGGCGATGTGTTCGTTTTGCAGCAGTTTCGCGGTTTGGGCGTAGGCAGGCAGCTGGTTTCGTTTTGTCTGGATAAAGCACGCGAACTGGGTTTTCCGCATCTGTTTCTCTATACGCCGGATGTGCAGGCCGTGTATGAAAAGTTCGGCTGGAAGGAAATCACGCAGACTTGGCACAACGGGGAAACCGTATCCGTCATGAAATTGGATTTATAGCTTGAAATGAATAAAAGGCCGTCTGAACATTTGGTTCCAGACGGCCTTTACCTTTTGAACAATCCACAACTACCCTATCCGTTTAAACGGCGGCAGACAGGCCAATAATTGTTGGCCGTAGCGTTGCGTTTTGACGCGGTTGTCGAGGATGGTGACGCGGCCGTAATCCTGTTCGGTACGGATAAGGCGACCAACGGCTTGGATCAGTTTGATGCTGGCTTCGGGAACGGTGATTTCGATAAAAGGATTGCCGCCACGTTGTTCAATCCAACGGTTTTGGGTTTTCTCGATAGGATTGTCCGGCATGGCAAACGGCAGCTTGGCAATAATGACTTGCACGCAGGCCGTGCCGGGCAGGTCGAGGCCTTCGGCAAAACTGTCGAGGCCGAAAATAATGCTGGCTTTGCCTTCGGCAATGGCTTGATGGTGCCTTTGCAACAGGACAGTCTTGGGCAACTCGCCTTGTACAAGCAGAAGCGGCAAGTATTCGTCAGGCAGTCGTAAGGCGACATCCTGCATTTGTTTGCGCGAGGAAAACAGGACGAGCGTGCCGATGGCTTCGGTGGGCGAAATGAGCTTGGGCAGCCATTCGACAATGGCGGCGGTGTGCGCGGCGGGGTCTTTGGGACTGGCGTGTACGGGCGGGATGTAGAGTTCGCCTTGCGCGTCGAAATCAAACGGGCTTTCTAGGGCAAGGGTGGTGGTTTCGGGCAGCCATTGCAGTCCGGTTTGGCGCAGGATGAGGTTGAAGCTGCCCAAGGATTGCAGGGTGGCGGAGGTCAGCACTGCGCCTGCCGCGCGCCGCCACAGGCTGTTGGCGAGGTGGGACGCGCTGCTGATGGGGCTGGCGTTGAAAATGTAGTCGTTTTTGTCGTCGGCGCGGCGGGTTATCCATTTCGCCAGCGGTTCTTCGCCCTCGAGTGGGACGGTGGAGAGCAAATCCCATGTGGCGGTGATTTGTTCGATGCGGGCGCGGAATATGCCGAATTCGGTACTCAGGCGGTCGATTTGCGCGCTGTTTTGGTCTTTGTCGCGGCGGGCGGCGGACAGGGCGTCGTTGAGGCTGTTGATGTGTTTGTAGAGGCTGCGGGCGGCGATGGCGGTGTTGGAAACGGTGGTTTCGAGGCCTTCTGGGATTTTGCCGTCTTCCCACAGCCAAGTCGGTTCGCTGTTGGTCCGTCTGTCGTTTTCAGACGACCCCAAGCTCAAAGACGGCTCTTCGGCGAGGTGGAACTGCCATTCGTGTAGGCTTTCGAGCAGCGCGGCGGCGGCTTCGTCGGCAAGGTTCGCCAACTCGCCTTTGTCGGTGAGTGCGGCAATTTTGCCGGTAACCTGTGGCAGTTTTTCCAACGCCCACACCGCTTGGTTCCACGAATGCTCGGCGGCAAACTGGCTGAGTGCTTTTTTGGGCAGGTGGTGCGCTTCGTCGATGCAGTAGAAGCTGTTTTCAGGGTCGGGCAAAATCACGCCGCCACCCATGCTGATGTCGACCATCAGCAAATCGTGGTTGGTTACGACGACATCGACGGTTTCCAGCGTGTCGCGGGCAAGGTAAAACGGGCATTCCGAGCGGTTGGGGCAGGTGGTTTTGAGGCAGCCGTAGTTGTCGTTGTTCACCTTCATCCAGATGGTGTCGTCGATTTTTTCCGGCCAAGTGTCGCGGTCGCCATTAAAACGACGGGCAGAAAATTCATCGGCAATGTCGCGCAGCAGGTTCAATTCTTCCGGCTTGGGTTTGCTGTCCCACAACACTTCCGGCGCTTCAAAGCCAAGCAGGTTTTGCTGGGCGTTGTTTTGCGTCAGTTGATAGAGTTTGTAGGGGCAAAGATAACGGCCGCGCCCTTTGGCAAGCGCAAAGGTCAGCTCCAAACCGCTTTTTTCGACCAGAAACGGCAAATCGCGGTCAACCAACTGCTCCTGCAAAGCCACCGTCGCACTACTGATGATCAACCGTTTGCCGCGCGTTTGCGCCATGATGCCGCCGGCCAAAAGATAGGCCAACGATTTACCCACGCCGGTCGGCCCTTCGATCACGGCAATGCTCTCGCCCTCGCGTTTGAGTGCTTCTTCGCCTTCTTCACGCGTCAACGTCCGCGAAAAAGCGTTGGCAACCGCCGCAATCATTTCCCGCTGCGAAGCGCGCGGACGGAAACCGGGCAGGTTTTTGCCGATATTTTGGTAATGGTCGCGGATGGCGTTTTTTTCTAAATCGGTGAGCATCGAGGCCGTCTGAATGGGTTTGCAAGAATAGCGTATTTTAGCATTTTTACCTTCATGAAGCCTTCGTAAAGTCTTACTTTATTTTAGGGTTTGGCATTTTGATGGCGATGTACAAACCGCAAAGGCATAATCGGTTTTAATCAAGCAAAAGGCCGTCTGAAACTTTAGCCGCACTGATGCAGAGGCACCCACAATTTTTGCTTTTCGGATTTGTTTTTCTCGTAGCGGTTCCACGCTTTTTCGTGAAAATAAAAGACGACGGTATTGACGATGGGTTCGACCAAAGCGACCGCGCTGGAAACGCCGATACTGCCGGTCAAAATATAGGCGACACTAAATGCGACGCTGAAATGCAAAATAGCAAATGTAATGGTTTTAATCATGCTGTTTTCCTGATACATTGATGTTTTAATAGCTACATAATAATGATTATCAACTAATACGTATATTTTAAATCCTTTATCTTGATTTAGATTTTATAAATCGATATTTTATTTTTGATAGGAATTTTATGAACCCGCTCCATATTGTCGTCCTCGACCGCGATACCCTCGTCAACCGCCCGTTTGATTTTGATTTTCCACATACATTGAGCAGCTACGGCACAACCGAAGCGCACGAAACCTTAGAGCGCATCCGCGGTGCGGACATTGTGATTACCAACAAAGTCGTGATTTCCACCCAAGCATTTGCCGAAAATCCACAACTCAAGCTGGTTGCCGTTACGGCGACAGGCGTCAACAATGTGGACGTTGAGGCTGCCAAACAAAACGGCACGGCAGTGTGCAATATCCGCGCTTACGGCAATGAATCCGTGGCGGAACACGCGTTTATGATGATGATTACCCTGATGCGCAACCTGCCTGCCTATCAGCGCGACGTTGCGGCAGGCTTGTGGGAAAATTCGCCGTTTTTCTGCCACTTCGGCGCTCCTATGCGCGATTTAAACGGTAAAACTCTGGCGATTTTCGGTCGCGGCAATATCGGTAAAACGCTGGCAACTTATGCTCAGGCTTTCAAAATGAATGTCGTGTTCGCCGAACATAAAAATGCCCAAAGCGTCCGCGACGGCTATGTTTCCTTTGACGAAGCCATCCGCTCTGCCGATGTCGTGTCGCTTAATTGCCCGCTCACGCCGCAAACGGCCAACATGATAGGCGAAGCCGAATTGCAGCAAATAAAACCCGGCGCCATCCTCATCAACTGCGGACGCGGCGGCTTGGTTGATGAAGCCGCTTTGGTTGCAGCGTTGAAATACGGCCAAATCGGCGGGGCAGGTTTTGACGTATTGACACAAGAGCCACCACGCGACGGCAACCCCCTGCTGAAAGCCCGACTGCCCAACCTCATCGTTACGCCACACATTGCATGGGCAAGCCAAGAGGCCGCCAACCGTCTGTTTGACATCCTTTTGGACAACATCAACCGCTTCGTGGCCGGCAATCCGCAAAATCTGGTTTAATCTATGGAAAACCTGTTGATAAGGTTGTGAACAATTTTAAAGGCAGTCTGAACTATTCAGACGGTCTTTATTAATCCTTATTTATTTCATAAAGTTACCTATAAAATAGGTTAAATTGTTTCATTCTTCATTGTGGATAACCCTATAAAAAGGCCGTCTGAAATACTCAGACGGCCTTTTGTTTGCCCGGGCAAATTAAATATCGTATGTCGTTGAAGCGGTATCGCCGCCCTTACCTGTCCAGTTGGTATGGAAGAACTCGCCGCGCGGTTTGTCGGTACGCTCGTAAGTATGCGCGCCGAAGTAGTCGCGTTGCGCTTGCAGCAGGTTGGCTGGCAGACGCTCGGAAGTGTAGCCGTCAAGGAAGGTAATGGCGGAAGCCATGCAAGGCATCGGAATACCGCACTCGATCGCTTTGGCGACCACTTTACGCCATGCAGGCAGACAGGTTTCCAATACGCCTTTGAAATAAGGATCGGAACCCAAGAAGACCAAATCAGGATTGGCTTCGTATGCGTCGCGGATGTTGCCCAAGAACGCGCTGCGGATGATGCAACCTTCGCGCCACAAGAGGGCAGTATTGCCGTAATTCAATGCCCAATCGTTGTTTTCGCTGGCTTCGCGGATCAGCATAAAGCCTTGTGCATAAGAAATGATTTTGGATGCCAACAGGGCTTGGCGCAAAGCATCCACCCATGCGGCTTTATCGCCTTCAATCGGGGTAATGGTTTTGCCAAACAGGCTGTTTGCTTGGGTGCGTTGGTCTTTAAACGCGGACACGCAACGTGCAAATACGGCTTCGGAAATCAGGGTCAACGGAATACCCAAATCGAGGGCATTGATGCCAGTCCATTTGCCTGTACCTTTTTGACCTGCGGTATCGAGGATTTTTTCAACCAAAGGTTCGCCGTTTTCATCTCTGTAACCCAAAATCGCGGCGGTAATTTCAACCAGATAAGAATCCAGTTCGGTTTTGTTCCACTCGTTGAAGATTTGGTGCATTTCGTCATAAGACAGGCCCAAACCGTCTTTCATGAATTGGTACGCTTCGCAAATCAACTGCATATCGCCGTATTCGATGCCGTTGTGCACCATTTTGACGAAGTGGCCCGCGCCGTCGCGGCCGACCCAGTCGCAGCAAGGCTCGCCTTGAGGAGTTTTGGCGGCAATGGCTTGGAAGATGGGTTTGACGGCAGGCCATGCGGCTTCGTCGCCGCCGGGCATGATGGACGGACCGTGACGCGCGCCTTCTTCGCCACCGGAAACGCCCGCGCCGATGAAGCGGATGCCTTTTGCCGCCAGCTCGTGTGTACGGCGGGTGGAATCAGGATAGTTGGCATTGCCGCCGTCAATAATGATGTCACCTTCGTCCAAAAGCGGAACGAGTTGCTCGATAAAATCGTCAACAACAGAACCAGCGCGCACCATCATCATGATTTTGCGTGGTTTTTCTAATTTATCAACCAAATCTTGCAGTGAATATGCGCCGATAATATTGGTATTTTTGGCTGCGCCGTTGAGAAAATCGTCTACTTTAGCGGTGGTCCGGTTGTACGCCACGACTTTGAAACCGCGATCGTTCATATTCAAAATCAAGTTTTGACCCATAACGGCCAAGCCAATGACGCCGATATCGCCTTTCATTGATGGAAGCTCCATTATTAATTTAATTTATCAGCCGTAACTCTAGCTGATTTACAACTTTTTAACAATCCTTAACTTTTTAATTTTTTGAAAAGATGCCTTTACGTTTCAGACGGCCTTTTCCTTTGGGAAAACAAACTATAAATTAGATTTTAAATAATAAATAGAAGATGATATTGAGTGCTGCTCCAGCTTGTTGATAACTTTGATTACAAAAGATTTTCAAATACTTAGCTGATATTTTTTGATGAGGATAAAGTATGGTCGGCCTTGTTTGCAGATGTGGATAAATTTTTCCTGCTGCTTCGTTCTGTGGATAACTTTTTGCCTGTGCACAATCTTAGCTTGTTTTATACTTTTTTTAATCGGAACTAATTGACTAGAGAAATAGTCAAATGGTTTTTTATTTCAAGCTATTTTCATATTTCCTTTTATTTAATCTGGGAAAAGGCCATCTGAAAATATTTCAATAAGGTGTGCATATGAAGTTTTCCTTTAGTATTAACCTGTTATCCGTTTTGATTTTGGTCGCTTGTGCGCAACAGCCGGTTCAAAAGCCTCAAGTTGCCCTGCCCTCCGTATCTGTGGATAACCATGCGCCGGAGCAAGGAACAGGGCTGACGGAACAGAAATTAATCCGCGCCAAACATTATATGGCGGCGTCTGCCAATCCGCTGGCAACTGAAGCCGGTTATGAAATTTTGAAGCGCGGCGGCAGCGCGATAGATGCGATGATTGCCATGCAGACAACTTTGGGACTGGTTGAGCCGCAGTCTTCTGGATTGGGCGGCGGTGCGTTTTTGGTGTATTGGGATAATAAAGCGAAAAAGCTGACGACGTTTGATGCCCGTGAAACAGCGCCGAAAGCGGCAACACCGGAACTTTTCTTGGACGAAAACGGTAAACCGATAGGCTTTATGAAAGCGGTGGTCGGCGGCCGTTCGGTCGGTGTGCCGGGGATTCCGAAGCTGCTGGAAGATGTCCACAAGCGTTACGGCAAATTGCCGTGGGCAAGTTTGTTTGAGAAACCGATTACTTTGGCGGAACAAGGTTTTGCCGTTTCTCCGCGTATGGCGAAATCCATCGAGCAGAATCTGGAACCCTTGCAACGTTATCCGCAAACCGCCGCCTATTTCCTGCCTGACGGTAAGCCTTTGGCAGCGGGAACGGTGTTGAAAAACCCTGAATTTGCGCGTTCCGTACGCCTGTTGGCGGAAAAAGGCAGTGCGCCGTTTTATCAGGGAATGCAGGCGCAGAATATTGTCCGTGCCGTTACCGGTGCTGTGGATAATCCCGGCAAAATCAGTATGGCGGATTTGAAAAACTATCAAGTTATCGAGCGTAAGCCGGTTTGTGCGCCGTACCGCGAATACGAAGTTTGCGGTATGGGTGCGCCAAGTTCCGGCGCAATCGCTTTGGGGCAGATTTTGGGCGTATTGCAGAATCAGGATATGAAGGCGTTGGGTGCGGAAAATATCCACAGTTGGCGCTGGATAGGCGATGCGTCGCGGATTGCTTTTGCCGACCGTGATTATTATGTCGGCGATCCTGCGTTTGTGAACGTTCCGACCCGAGCCATGATTTCTCAGGCTTATTTGAAACCGCGTGCCGAAGAAATCCGCAAAGCTGACAAGGCGTTGGAAAACATTCAGGCGGGCAAGTTTGGCAAGAAATACGCGCAGGGTATGGCGATCGAGCTGCCGTCTACCAGCCATTTGGTGGTTGTGGATAAAGACGGCAACGTCGTGTCAATGACGACTTCGATTGAAAATGCGTTCGGTTCGGGGCTGATGGCAAACGGCTATCTGCTCAACAATGAATTGACCGATTTTGCTTTCAATCCTGTCGGAGAAGACGGTAAAACGGTGGCAAACAGCGTGGCCGGTGGAAAACGTCCGCGTTCTTCGATGGCGCCGACCATTGTGATGAAAGACGGAAAACCTTATATGGCGGTCGGTTCGCCGGGCGGCAGCCGCATTATCGGTTTCGTTGCCAAAACGCTGGTGGCGCATATCGACTGGGGCATGGATATTCAGACGGCAATTTCACTGCCGAATATGCTCAATCGTGGCAGTCAGTATGAAATCGAGGAAAAAACCGCAGCGGCAGACAAAGCGGCAGCCTTGGAAAAATTGGGCTACAAAGTCCAAATCCGCGATTTGAATTCTGGCGTACAAGGGATTTTAATCGGCAAAGACGGTTTGCTTGGCGGTGCCGACCCGCGCCGTGAAGGCAAGGTCATGGGCGATTGATTTTATCGGTTTTACATGCAAAGGCCGTCTGAAACCTAGTTGTTCAGACGGCCTTTTAGTTTGGGAAAATATATGGATAAGATGTGTATAAGAATAGGGTTAAATTTTAATATTTTTATTTTTCAATAAGATAAAATAGATGAATATGTGGATAATTATTTGTGGAAAACGACATAATTTAGGCCGTCTGAAAGGTTCAGACGGCCTTTGCATTGAACTGCGTTATCTATTTTCTATTTGGCTGCCGGCAATTCGTGAAAAGCGGTGGGCAAGTCTTCGTCATCGGCAAACTCAACCCATTCATAAGCGCTTTCATCTGCCAAAACGGCACGCAACAGCGCATTATTGATGGCATGTCCTGATTTGTAACCTTCAAATGCGCCGATAATCGGATGGCCGACAATGTATAAATCGCCAATCGCATCAAGGATTTTGTGGCGGACAAATTCATCGGGATAGCGCAAACCTTCCGGATTCAAAACGTCCATGTCGTCAATCACGATGGCGTTATTTAAATTGCCGCCCAGTCCGAGATTGTGGGCGCGCATCATTTCCACTTCGTGCATAAAGCCGAAGGTACGGGCGCGGGCAATCTCATCGATATAGGATTTTCCTGCAAAATCAATCTCGAAAGTAGGTGCGCTGCGGTTGAATACGGGATGGTCAAATTCGATGGTTAAAGTAACTTTAAAGCCGTCATAAGGCGTAAAGCGCACCCATTTTCCGGTTTCTTTGATTTCAACCGGTTTGAGGATTCTCAAAAAACGTTTTTGGGCTTTTTGATCCACCACGCCTGCATCTTGTAAAAGGTAAATAAACGGCAGGCTGGAGCCGTCCATAATCGGAATTTCAGGCGCGTTCAATTCAATCAAGGCGTTGTCGATGCCGTAGGCAGACAGTGCCGACATAATGTGTTCAATCGTGCCGATGCGCACGCCTTTATCGGTTACGATAGTGGACGACAGGCGCGTATCGTTGATGAGGTAAGGCGTAAGTTTGATGGTTTCGCCCATTTCGCCGTCCAAATCGGTACGGCGGAAGGAAATCCCACTGTTTTCAGGCGCGGGGTGCAGGGTCAGCGCGACCCGTTCGCCCGAATGCAATCCGACGCCGGTTACGCTGATGGATTTTGCCAAAGTTCGTTGCAGCATAAACCGTCTCCTTAGTAATCATTGGTTTGATGTTTGGATAATACGATAAAAAGGAAAAAATAATCCATTATTTTTAATAGTATTTGCTAATGTAGGCGTTTCAGAACCATAGATTTTTCAGACGACCTTTTGTACCGGTAAGATTATCCACAATATGCCGTGTAATCCGAGTGGAAAAATCTGATTTTATCCACAGAAATATTCAAACGATTACAGATTATCCGACTTTGTTCTCACACAAAACAAAACTTGAACGCAGCCTTTAAATGAATACAACAATTTGATTATACAATCAGTAATCAGGTTATCCACAAAATAGGGACGTACTCATCATAATCACCATTTTTTTAAATAATTACATATTAATTTTAAAAACAGGCCGGAATTTATCCCCAAATATGGGAGCGAACCGTACCAATCTGTATTTTCAGACGACCTATTTCACGGTTTTTTTATTTAAATCAAACATTTTAAAAGTAGCGTCGTGTAATTCTAGGTAGTAATTTTATTTCAGGATACAATGGCCTTACTGAAAAATTTTTCCCATTCCATCTAATAGGAGTAGCAAAATGAGTATTAAAGTAGCGATTAATGGTTTTGGCCGCATCGGTCGTCTGGCATTGCGTCAAATTGAAAAAGCCCAAGGTATCGAAGTCGTTGCTGTTAACGACTTGACTCCTGCCGATATGCTGCTACACCTCTTTAAATACGACAGTACTCAAGGCCGCTTTGAAGGCTCTGCCGAATTGAAAGATGATGCGATTGTTGTTAACGGCAAAGAAATCAAAGTATTTGCCAATCCTAATCCTGAAGAATTGCCTTGGGGCGAGCTGGGTGTGGACGTTGTCCTCGAATGTACCGGTTTCTTTACCAGCAAAACCAAAGCTGAGGCCCATATCCGTGCCGGTGCGCGCAAAGTTGTGATTTCTGCCCCTGGCGGCAATGATGTGAAAACAGTTGTATATGGCGTAAACCAAGATATTTTGGACGGCAGCGAAACCGTTATCTCCGCCGCTTCTTGTACGACTAACTGTTTGGCCCCTATGGCTGCGGTATTGCAAAAAGAGTTCGGTATTGTTGAAGGCCTGATGACCACCATCCACGCTTATACCGGCGACCAAAACACCCTTGACGCACCACACCGCAAAGGCGACTTCCGCCGCGCCCGTGCCGCTGCCTTGAATATCGTACCGAACAGCACCGGTGCCGCGAAAGCCATCGGCTTGGTTATTCCTGAGTTGAACGGCAAACTTGATGGTTCTGCCCAACGCGTTCCTGTTGCTACCGGCTCTTTGACCGAACTGGTTTCTGTTCTCGAACGCCCTGTTACCAAAGAAGAAATCAATGCAGCCATGAAAGCTGCCGCCAACGATGCTTTAGGCTACACTGAAGACCAAATCGTTTCTTCCGACGTTATCGGTATCGAGTACGGCTCACTTTTCGATGCGACTCAAACCCGCGTGATGACAGTTGGCGACAAACAATTGGTGAAAACTGTTGCTTGGTACGACAATGAAATGTCTTACACTTGCCAATTGGTTCGTACCTTGGAATTCTTTGCCAGCAAAATCTAAAGGATAACAGGCTGAATCAATCAGTCTATGGATAATTCAAAGGCCGTCTGAACATTTCAGACGGCCTTTTGTGTGTAGATAGATTCAATTTGCAATCAGATTGTGGATAGTTTAATCACTGTGGCACATTTGTTTTCTATCCTAAACTGTACTTCATAGTCCGCAATATTCATTACATAAATCCGTTCGGGAATATCTTGATAGGCAGGGCGAGGATCTTGGGCGATGCTTTGCTCAATGAGATGTTTTTCTTCTGTGGATAAATGTTCCGCAAGCGTACTTTCTGCCCAGACAACGTTCAATTCTTCAGGTTTGCCGCTGACAAAGCCTGATGATGCGTCAGGTTTGGCCTCGACAAACGGGATGTAGGGTTTGATATCCACTACAGGAGTACCGTCCAATAGGTCTGCACCGCTGCAATAGATGCGGACAGGTTTGCCTGTTTCGATACGTTCGAGTTTCAGCAGGGATAAACCGAGATGATTGGGGCGGTGCGGGCTGCGCGTGGCAAATACGCCCATTTTTTGTTTACCTCCAAGCCGTGGCGGACGTACCATTTGCGCCCAACCTTCATCCAATACGCCGTGGAAAATAAAACTTATCCACACATAGTCGAAATCTTCCAAGCCCCGAACGCTGTCTGCGGTAAATTCAGGAGTGAGTTCAATGCAAATTTCTGCTGCAGGAACTAAACCAGGTTGGCGGGCAATGCCGAATTTTTGTTTGTAGGGGGAATGAACGGTTGCAATAGGCGTAATCGAATAGGACATAATTTGTGGATAAATATTCTGTGCAAACTGTCATCATATCACAGATGTTTTCCCACATTTTGCGGTAGTAATTTGTTATAATACAAAGCATTTATTCCAAATGTCCGTACATTAGCAATAAATACTTAATTTGAATAATATAAAATAAAATCAATAGGTTATATTAATACATGATTGTTTCTATCGATGTAGATGCACAAAAAACGTTTACGCCTTTGTGCCCGAAAGAATTGCCTGTTGCCGAAGGTCATCTGATTGCGGATGAACTCAATGCCCAAGCTGTATTGGCGGATTTACGCGTGATGACGAAAGATGCGCATCATGTCGCGGCAAAATGGCTTGTGGATAATCCTGTTGATATGTTGAAACCGACGGGTTTGCCGGATGCGGATTTGACTTGGGTGTCGCATGCTATGGTTGGGACATATGGCTATGAATTATTGGATGGCCTGCCCTCAGCTAAAGAATACGATTATTGCGTTTGGAAAGGCATTGATCCTGAATTACACCCCTACGGCGCATGTTTTCACGATATTGAAGAAAAGCTCAGTACAGGTTTGATCGAATGGTTGCGCTGTCAAAATGCAGATACAGTCATTGTTGGCGGTTTGGCAACGGATTATTGTGTGAAGACAACGGTTTTACAGTTGCTTAAAGGCGGGGCCTGGAAAGTCATCGTCAATCAGGCTGCTTGCCGCGGCATTGCTCCTGAAACGGTTGAATCTGCATGGCAGGAAATGCATTCTGCCGGAGCAGTTATTTTAGAAAACGCCGAAGAAATAAAAAAATACATTAATAATCAATAAATTATATTTTAAATTCTGTTGTTTCACGTGAAACATTTTCCAAAATATGAAGATTTTACTTGTCCGCTTGTCTAGTATGGGCGATTTAATTCACACATTGCCCGCAGTTGAAGATTTGGCGCGACAATGTCCTGAGGTAGAGCTCCATTGGCTGTGTGAGGCAGGGTTTGTAGATATTGCCCGCTTGCATCCTTTTGTCAAAAAAGTTCATGTAATGAAATGGCGGCAATGGCGCAAACACCTTTTTCAGGCTGAAACATGGCATGAAATAGGCCGTCTGAAAACGGATTTACAGGCTGAATCTTTTGATTTTGTTTTAGATAGTCAAGGACTGATTAAAAGCGCATGCTTCGCCAAAATGGCGAAATCCCCTATTTACGGATTGGATAAACACAGCGCGCGTGAAAGTTTGGCTGCTCTTGCATACAGTAAAATGTTTGCCGTACCGAAAGGTAAAAATGCGGTCTGGCGAAACCGTGAATTATTCGTCCAAGTATTTGGTTATACAATGCCTGAGACGCAAGTATCTGGTTTGTCGGTTCCTGAATCAGGCCGTCTGAAAAATTTGAAATCCCCTTATTACGTTGCTTTGCATGCAACCAGTCGAGACAGTAAATTATGGCCGGTAGAACACTGGCGTGCATTATTGAAAAAGTTGAATGAAGAACAACAATGCAATGTATATCTGCCATGGGGAAATGAAACCGAAAAAATGCGTGCCGAACAGATTACAAGCGATTTACCGTTTGCTTCGGTTTGTGACAAAATGAATTTATTACAGGCTGCATTTTTATTGAAAAACGCAGAGGGTATTATTGGCGTAGATACCGGACTGCTGCATCTTGCCAATGCATTGGAAAAGCCTGTTGTAGGAATTTATACAGATACAGATCCGGCCAAGACCGGCGTTCAAGTTTCGGCTTATGCAAAAAATTTAGGCGGTATTGCTCAAATTCCCAATGTAGACGAGGTTTATCAAACCTTGATGGATTGTGTTGCTGCATACGGTAAATAATTGCTGGGGAGTTGGATTTATTTTCTGAGTAAATGCTTTAGAAATGATATAATTCCGCTCTATTTGCCAAGATTTATATAAATTTGGTTTTATCATGTTGGTGAAAACCGAATTGGATTTTATATAAAGAATGTATCAAAAGCAGTATGCTTGATTTGATGGACATTCTTTTAGGAGAATTGAATGAAAGCACTGGTCGCAGTAAAGCGCGTAGTGGACTACAACGTCAAAGTTCGTGTGAAAGCCGATGGTTCCGATGTGGATATCGGTAATGTCAAAATGTCGATGAACCCGTTTGATGAAATCGCGGTAGAAGAAGCTGTCCGTTTGAAAGAAGCCGGAAAAGTAAGCGAGATTGTTGCCGTTTCTCTTGGCGAGAAAAAATGCGAAGAGACGTTGCGTACTGCTTTGGCGATGGGTGCCGACCGTGCGGTTCATGTTGAGACTGATGCAAAGTTGGAGCCTTTGGCCGTTGCAAAATTGCTGAAAGCTGTTGCGGATAAAGAAAATCCGCAAATTTTACTGCTGGGCAAACAGGCAATTGACGATGACGCCAACCAAGTTGCCCAAATGCTGGCTGCGTTGTTGAATGCGGCTCAAGGTACTTTTGCATCAAAAGTGCAAATTGAAGGCGAAGAAGCATTGGTAACCCGTGAAATTGATGGCGGCGAAGAGACTGTTGCGTTGAAGCTGCCTGCGGTCATCAGTGCAGATTTGCGTTTGAACGAACCACGCTTTGTCAAACTTCCTAATATCATGGCGGCAAAGAAAAAGCCTTTGGAAAAATTAAGTCCTGCCGATTTGGCTGTGGATATTTCTCCGCGTTTGAATACCGTGAAATTTGCCGAACCTAAAGCACGTCAAGCCGGTGTGAAAGTGGCTGATGTTGCCGAGTTGGTTGAAAAGCTGAAAAACGAAGCCAAAGTGATCTAAGGAGTATGAAATGAGCGTATTGATTATTGCGGAACATAATAACCAACATTTGAATCCTGCCACTTTGCATGCGGTAACGGCTGCCGCCAAATTGGGTAATGTAGATTTATTGGTTGCCGGCAGCAATGTTGCTGCGGTGGTTGAAGAGGCGAAACAGGTTGCAGGCGTAGCGAAAGTTTTGGTAGCCGATGCGCCCTATTACGCTGAAGGTTTGGCAGAAGAATTAGCGCCTTTGGTTGTTAAACTGGCTGCGGATTACCGCTATGTGGCTGCGACTGCAACTGCGTTCGGTAAAAATCTTCTGCCCCGAGTAGCTGCCCTGTTGGATGTGCCACAAGTTTCGGATTTAACCGAAGTTGTGGATAACTCGACATTTGTCCGTCCGATTTATGCCGGTAATGCATTTGAAACTGTTCAATCCAATTCTGAAAAACTGGTGCTGACTTTCCGTGCAACCGCATTTGATGCTGCCGGACAAGGCGGTAATGCGGAAGTGGTCAATGTTGAGGCAACGCCTGCTCAAAACCTGAGCCGTTTTGTAAACCGTCAACTTTCCCAGTCTGACCGCCCTGAATTGACTCAGGCAAAAGTGATTGTTTCCGGTGGCCGTGCATTGGGTAGTGCTGAAAAATTCAATGAAGTGTTGACTCCTTTGGCGGATGCGTTGGGTGCCGCGATTGGTGCTTCCCGTGCGGCAGTGGATGCCGAGTATGCGCCAAATGATGCCCAAGTCGGACAAACCGGTAAAGTGGTTGCGCCGCAACTGTACTTCGCTATCGGTATTTCTGGAGCTATCCAACACGTTGCCGGTATGCAGGACAGCAAAGTGATTGTTGCCATCAACAAAGATGCCGATGCTCCGATTTTCAATGTGGCAGATTACGGCTTGGTTGGTGATTTGTTTGAAGTTGTGCCTCAACTGACTGAAGCACTGAAAAACTAATGTTTCACGTGAAACGTTCAGACGGCCTTTGTTATATAAGGCCGTCTGAAAATATTTTGGCATGATTACGACCTATAAAACCATTACCACACCGACACAGGCTGAATTTAAAGATAAAGGCAGCCGCTTCATCGCATACGCCTATCCGATACGAACGTTGGCCGATGTGAAGAAGTATCTCGACCCATTAAAGGAAGAGCATCACAAGGCAAGACATTGGTGCTACGCCTATCGACTGGGTGTGGATGGAATGCAGTTTCGCGCAAATGATGATGGGGAGCCGTCCGGGAGCGCAGGCCGCCCTATTTTGGGGCAGATTGATTCTGTCGGCGTAACGGATGTGTTGGTTGTGGTTGTGCGCTATTTTGGCGGTACGCTATTGGGTGTTCCCGGTCTGATTCATGCTTATAAGGAATCAACAGCTCAGGCATTGGCGATAGCTGAAGTTGTTGAAAAGAATGTTGAGAAGACAGTTTGGTTGAAGTGTGAATATCCTGTTTTGAATGAGGCTATACGGATTGCCAAACAATATCAGGCCGATATTGTAGAACAGGATTTGCAGTTGGATTGTAAGTTGACAGTGAAAATAGCATTAGCCGATTATGAAGCTTGTATTGCTGCTTGGAAAAATACGCGCCAAATTGAAGTAGATACTGAGAAGCCGTTTGAATAAAAGGTCGTCTGAATATATTTGAGAAATCAAAAGTTTCAGACGGCCTTTGATGTTTTAGCCTTGGTATCTGTCTAAAGCATTTACGCTTGAGCGCAGGTGTTCCCAAGCCAGTTGATGAAATTCCCCCAGTGCGTTCCATAGAGCATCTTCGCTCATAATGCTGTATTCGCCCTGTGTGCGTAAATCAACATCTGCCCCTTCTTCAATGGCCTGATGGCATGCTTGGTATTCGTTGGTATAGAAGTCATCCATGTCTTGCATGAGGCTTGCGGCATGTTTCCAGCGGGCAATATCTGCTTCCAGTTGCGGCAGTAATTCGCACCATTCGCGGTATTTGCTTTGAATTTCGTCAATACGTTTTTGCATGATTTTCCTTTAGTTATTTGAAATTAGAGTATGGTTGTCTTGGTGCAATATTATTCTTAATTTGAAACATCTATACAAGATGGAACAATATTCCATCAATTGAATTTTATTTACAACATCTATTCTTCAAGGAGATGGTATGAAATTGCTCGTTATTGGTAATGGTGGACGTGAACACGCACTGGCTTGGAAATTGGCGCAGTCGTCTAAAGTTGAAACTGTCTTTGTTGCACCTGGTAATGCCGGAACGGCAATTGAGCCTAAACTGCAGAATATAGCGTTGACGGCGCATCAAGATTTGATTGATTTTTGCCGTAATGAAAATATTGCCTTTACCGTAGTCGGTCCTGAAGCTCCTTTGGCTGCCGGTGTGGTGAATGATTTCCGTGCTGCCGGATTGAAGATTTTTGGCCCGACTCAATACGCGGCCCAACTGGAGAGTTCAAAAGATTTTGCTAAAGCATTTATGGCAAAATATAAGATTCCAACCGCGCAATACCAAACCTTTGAAAATGCCGATGCGGCACATGATTACGTCAATCGAAAAGGTGCGCCGATTGTTATTAAGGCGGATGGTTTGGCTGCCGGTAAAGGCGTGATTGTCGCCATGACTTTGGATGAAGCCCATGCCGCTATTAACGATATGTTGTTGGGCAACAAAATGGGCAATGCAGGCGCGCGTGTTGTAATTGAAGATTTCCTGCAAGGCGAGGAAGCGAGCTTTATCGTTATGGTGGACGGCAATCATGTTTTGCCGATGGCAACCAGTCAAGACCATAAACGCCTGTTGGATGACGACAAAGGCCCTAATACCGGCGGTATGGGTGCATACAGCCCTGCTCCAGTGGTAACGCCTGATGTTTACGAGCGTGCTATGAATGAAATTATTTTGCCGACTGTGGCCGGTATGAAAGCAGAAGGTCATGAATTTACCGGTTTTTTATACGCGGGCTTGATGATTGATAAAACAGGTGCGCCTTATACCATCGAATTTAACTGCCGTTTCGGCGACCCTGAAACCCAGCCGATTATGAGCCGTTTGGATAGCGATTTGGTGGATTTGGTTGAGGCGGCAATCGACGGCAAACTGGATAGTGTTACTGCCGAATGGAATCCGCAGACTGCGGTAGGCGTAGTGTTGGCCGCACAAAACTATCCTGATTCTCCGAAAAAAGGCGATGTGATCTTTGGCTTGGATAAGGCCAATCAAATCGGTAAAGTTTTCCATGCCGGTACTGCAACGAATGAAAAAGGCGAAGTGGTAACCAACGGCGGCCGTGTGTTGTGTGTAGTCGGTTTGGGCGATGATGTTGCCCAAGCTAAAAGCAAGGCTTATGAGGCATTGGAAACAATCCGTTTTGACGGTATGCAATACCGTAAAGACATTGCCGATAAAGCCATCAACCGTTAATAATGAATAGAAACAGGCCGTCTGAACACAGATTGTCCGACAATCGTAGTTTCAGACGGCCTTGGTATATGATGATGTTCCCCAGAATTTTATCGGCTGCAGCCCAACGCAGGCTGCAGGCGCATCTAAAAAAAGGCGGTTTGGTTGCCTATCCTACCGAGTCTTGTTATGGCTTGGGCTGTGTCCCTACTTTGTCCAAAGCGCTCAATCAACTGATTCATCTGAAAAAACGACCGCAACACAAAGGCATGATTGTCATTGGCCATAGCTTGGAACAGTTGCAGCCTTTGCTGCAAAGGCCGTCTGAAAATATCCAAACCATGCTTCATGAAGCATGGCCGGCTCCGAAAACTTTCTTATTGCCGGCCAGCAAAAAAGTATTGCCTTCATTGCGGGGAAAAGGACGCAGTAAATTGGCTGTCAGGGTTCCTGCGCACGCAGGTGCAAGACGTTTGTGTCAGGTTTTGGAAACACCTTTAGTCTCTACTTCATGCAATCGTGCAGGCAAACGGGCATGTAAAACGGAAAGGGAAGTCAGAAGACAGTTTGGCAGGAAAGTCTGGGTTGTAGGCGGATTGATAGGTAAGCAGAAAACGCCTAGCCAGATTATTGACGGAGAAACAGGAGCAAGGCTGCGTTAAAGAAGGACTGTATCATCAAAAGATATTTATTTGGAGAAGCAAATTTTTTTCCAAAAGATTGGAATACCTTTGTGAAAAGCATTTAGCGCAGATTCAGTTTGATGCATAGCAGTCTGTAAATACAGATCGATTAAGCAGATAGTAAGTTAGTAAATAGAGTAGAAAGCAGTATTTTGTGAAATGTTCTTGCAAAGAATGAAGCAAATTTTGAGCGTAAATGAATCGCTGTAATAAATTATTTTTGAATAAACAAATTTTGTGGATAAATTTGAAGATAAATTTCCATCAAAACATAAAAAGACCGTCTGAAACTTGATATTCAAAGCATTCAGACGGCCTTTTAAATATTTAAACTGTGGATAACTTTGTGAATAAGTGTGGATTAAAGCTTATGTCCACACACAGTTTCGTATTGTTTTTCAGTAATCGTGCCGCTCATGACGCTCATTGGGCGGATGCTGGTCGGCGTATAGCTTTGGTTGGAAATCACCCGGCCGTGTTCGTCCATCAGTTGCAGCGCTGCCAGGCGATAGGTTTTGTTTGAGCAATGAATTTCCCAGTTGCCGATGGCCGTTTTATAGGCCGGCGTATTGACGAAACGTTCCTCTTTCAGTTTGGAAACAGTTTTTTTATCGCGGAAAGTAACCAGTGCGCCATTTCTTTTAATGCTGCTTCTATCAATGGCCACTTTGATATTGCCTTCAGAGATGGTGCCGATATTGGTCCAGCTGCTGCTGCTCGAAGTGGTGGTTGTTTCACAGGCACTCAACATCAAAGCTGCAAATACGGTTGCAGCTAGGGAAAAACGTTTGATATTCATAAAACCTCATTATTTACAAAAAGTCAGCCAATATTATCCGTGAAGATGGCATATATCGTAAATCGATTTTGCAAAGTTAAACCTCTGAAAAGAATTTTATGAAAAATACGCTGAAAAGGCCGTCTGAAACCTGTCTTTCAGACGGCCTTGAAGTGTAAAATCATGTATAATTGCAAACAATTTGGTTTTCACCCCATAGGAAGATCCGACATGATTAACCCTATCGCTGCACTTTCCCCATTAGATGGCCGCTACGCCAAATCCGTTGAAGCATTGCGTCCGATTTTTTCCGAATACGGCCTGATGCGTGCGCGTGTCAAAGTTGAATTAAACTGGCTCAAAGCTCTTGCCGCCGAGCCTAAGATTGTAGAAGTTCCTGCTTTCAGTGATTTTACGCTTGCCGAAATCGACAAAGTGATCGAAAACTTCTCGCTTGAAGATGCCGCCGCCGTCAAAGCCATTGAAGCGACCACCAATCACGATGTCAAAGCCATCGAATATTGGCTTAAAGAACGCTTCTCCGGCGTGCCTGAAGTGGCTGCCGCCAGCGAGTTCATCCACTTTGCCTGCACCAGTGAAGACATCAACAACCTGTCCCACGCTTTAATGCTGCAAGAAGCGCGTGAGGTTGTTTTGCTGCCGAAACTGGCTGAAATCATCGAAAAACTGACCGGCATGGCGCATGAGTTGGCTGCCGTCCCTATGATGAGCCGCACGCATGGCCAGCCTGCTACACCAAGCACACTGGGTAAAGAAATCGCCAATGTCGTGTACCGCCTGCAACGTCAATTTAAAAACCTGCAAGCGCAAGAGTTCCTCGGCAAAATTAATGGCGCAGTCGGCAACTACAATGCCCATATGGTCGCTTATCCCGATGTGGATTGGGAAACCCATTGCCGCAACTTCGTTGAAATCAGCCTCGGCCTGACCTTCAACCCCTACACCATTCAAATCGAGCCGCACGACTATATGGCGGAATTCTTCCAAGCCATCAGCCGTGTCAACACGATTCTGATCGACTTTAACCGCGATGTTTGGGGCTACATTTCTTTGGGTTACTTCAAACAAAAAGTCAAAGCAGGCGAAGTCGGTTCTTCCACCATGCCGCACAAAGTCAATCCGATCGACTTTGAAAACTCCGAAGGCAACCTCGGTATGGCCAATGCCGTATTGGGCTTTTTGTCTGAAAAACTGCCGATTTCCCGTTGGCAGCGCGACCTGACCGACAGCACCGTATTGCGCAATATGGGCGTAGGCGTGGGCTATACCGTATTGGGCTTTGCCGCCCATCTGCGCGGTCTGAACAAGCTTGAGCCGAATCCTGCCGCCCTTGCTGCCGATTTGGACGCTACTTGGGAACTGCTGGCCGAGCCGATCCAAACCGTAATGCGTCGTTACGGCGTGGCCAATCCTTATGAGAAGTTGAAAGATCTGACACGCGGTAAAGACGGCATTACGCCTGAAGTGTTGAAATTTTTTATCGAATCGTTGGAAATTCCGGCAGAAGCCAAAGCCAAATTGCTTGAGCTGACCCCTGCGTTGTATGTAGGCAAAGCCGAAGAGTTGGCAAAACGAATTTAAAAGGTTTTTGCAGGGTGCACTTTCTTAGTTATTGAGATTTTTTGATAGATAAGAAACCAACCCTTTGCATCCGACAAATTAAAAAGGCCGTCTGAAATCTTTTTCAGACGGCCTTTTTCGATTCAATCGGTTATTTCACTTTGTCTTTCAATGCGCCGTAGCCGGCAGCGTCCATTTCTTCCAAAGGAATGAATTTCAAACTTGCGCCGTTGATGCAGTAGCGCAGGCCGCCTTTGTCTTTGGGGCCGTCGGGGAAGACGTGTCCCAAGTGCGAATCGGCGGCATGGCTGCGCACTTCGGTGCGGTGCATGTTGTAAGTGAAATCGTCGTGTTCGGTAACGGCGGCGGCGTTAATCGGGCGGGTGAAGCTCGGCCAGCCGCAGCCGGAATCGAATTTGTCGGCGGAGCTGAACAGGGGTTCGCCGCTGACGACGTCCACATAAATGCCGGGTTTGAACAGATGGTCGTATTCGTGGCTGAAGGCGTATTCGGTCGCGCTTTTTTGGGTCACTTGGTATTGCTCTTCGGTCAGAATGCGTTTGAGTTCGGCATCACTGGGTTTTTGATACGTTGCCGCGTCGAAGCCTTTGCCTTGCGGGGCGGCTTTGCTTTTGCCCGGCAGCGGTTCGTCGGCTTTGCGGATATCGATGTGGCAGTAGCCGTTGGGGTTTTTAATCAGGTAGTCCTGATGGTATTCCTCGGCGTCGTAGAAGTTTTTCAGCGGCTCGTTTTCGACGACGAGGGGCTGTTGGTATTTTTGCTGCTCGCGTTTGAGGGCGGCGGCGATGACGGCTTTTTCGGCGGGGTCGGTGTAGTACACGCCGCTGCGGTATTGCGTGCCGGTGTCGTTGCCTTGTTTGTTGAGGCTGGTCGGGTCAACGACGCGGAAGTAGTATTGCAGGATGTCGTCGAGGCTGAGTTTGTCGGCATCGTAGGTGACTTTGACGGTCTCGGCATGACCCGTGTCGCGGTAGGACACGTCTTCGTAGCTCGGATTTTTCGTTTTGCCGTTGGCGTAGCCGGATACGGCGTCAACCACGCCGTCTATGCGTTGGAAATAGGCTTCCAAGCCCCAGAAGCAGCCGCCTGCGAGGTAGATGGTGCGCGTGTTCATGATTTTTGAATCCTTTTTCTGTGTGTCGGGTTTGTAGAACGAATTTTTCAGACGGCCTAAATCGGCATTCGGATCGCTGATTAACGCCAACGCCTGCGCTTCGTTGATGCTGCCTTTGACGATGCGCTGCACGTCGCCGTCTTTACCGATTAACGCCCAAGAAGGATAAACGCCGATATTCAGGCTTTGGGCGATGGTGCCGCCGTTATCGGTTACGACGGGCAGCTTGGGATAGTTCAAACCGGCATACCATTTTTGAAAGTCGCCGTCTTTTTTCTCGTGTAGAAAACCGGGCGAGGCAACGGTAATCAGATTGGCAGAACCGAATTTTGCATCTTGCGCCCATTTTTCGGTTTGTCCCAATTCGGACAAACACAAAGGACACCAACTTGCCCAAAATTTAATCAGGGTGGGTTTGTCTTTTTTCAGGAAAACACTGGCAGGGCGGTTATCAGGGGTTTTCAACGAGGACAATGCCTGCGGTACGGTTGCGGCTTCGGTATCCATCATTTTGGATGAGCAGGCGCCAAGCGCAAGCAGGCAGCCGAACTTGGTGCAAAGTGAAAATAATGTGCGGGGATTCATCTCTATGTTTCCTGTGTGGATGGTTTGTTTCGTTAGACGTTGGAAATGCCAAAACCTGACAACCTTGATTTTCAGACGACCTTGCCACGTAAAATACGCTACAATACTCCTTATTTCAAGTTTCTAAAATTAAAAGGAAAATTTAATGTTCAGCTTCTTCCGTCGCAAGAAAAAACAGGAAACTCCGGCTCCTGAGGAGGCTCAAGTTCAGGAAACCGCAGCAAAAGTAGAATCTGAAGTTGCTCAAGTAGTTGAAAATATTAAAGAAGATGCCGAATCTTTAGCAGAAAGCGTCAAAGGGCATGTTGAATCAGTTGTCGAATCGGCTGTTGAAACTGTCAGCGAAACCGTCGAACAGGTTCGGGAAGCTTTAACCGAAACGCCGTCTGAAACAGTCGAAAAAGTAGAAGAACACGTTGAAGCGGCAAAAGAAGCGGCCGTTGAAACCGTCAGCGAGGCTGTTGAACCGGTTCAAGAAACCGTTGCCGAGATGCCGTCTGAAGTGGCCGAGGCTGCTGAGGAAGCAGCAGAACAAGCCGAAGCGGTCAAAGAAGAAGTTGTTGAAGCAGTTAGCGAAGCTGTCGAGCAATTTCAAGAAGCCGTTGGGGAAACACCGGCTGAAGCCCCTGCTCCGGTAGAAGAACACAAGCTCAGTTGGGCTGCGCGTTTGAAACAAGGCTTGACCAAATCACGCGACAAAATGGCAAAATCGTTGGCCGGCGTGTTCGGCGGCGGACAGATTGACGAGGATTTGTACGAAGAGCTAGAAACCGTGCTGATTACCAGTGATATGGGCATGGAAGCCACCGAATACTTGATGAAAGATGTGCGCGACCGTGTCAGCCTCAAAGGCCTCAAAGACGGCAACGAATTGCGCGGCGCGCTGAAAGATGCGCTGTACGACTTGATTAAGCCTTTGGAAAAACCTCTGGTCTTGCCGGAAACTAAGGAGCCTTTCGTGATTATGCTTGCCGGTATCAACGGCGCAGGCAAAACCACATCTATCGGCAAATTGGCCAAATACTTCCAAGCACAGGGCAAATCTGTGTTGCTGGCGGCAGGCGATACTTTCCGTGCCGCCGCGCGTGAGCAGCTTCAGGCTTGGGGCGAACGCAACAATGTGACCGTGATTTCGCAAACTACGGGCGATTCCGCAGCCGTTTGCTTCGATGCCGTTCAAGCCGCGAAAGCGCGCGGAATCGACATTGTGCTTGCCGATACAGCCGGCCGTCTGCCGACGCAGCTTCATTTGATGGAAGAAATCAAAAAAGTGAAGCGCGTGTTGCAAAAAGCCATGCCTGATGCGCCACATGAAATCATCGTCGTACTTGATGCCAACATCGGTCAAAACGCCGTCAACCAAGTGAAAGCCTTTGACGAAGCGTTGGGTCTGACCGGCCTTATCGTCACCAAACTCGACGGTACGGCCAAAGGCGGTATCCTTGCCGCCCTTGCCTCCGACCGCCCTGTTCCTGTCCGCTACATCGGCGTAGGCGAAGGCATCGACGATTTGCGTCCGTTTAATGCCAAAGCGTTTGTAGATGCCCTATTGGATTAAACAGACAGGCTGAGGCTTGTAAACGCAGTTTGCAGGGGGTTTCTGAGCCGTATTTTGCAAAGATCTCGCCTTGCAAGAAGCGGGCGTGGAAATCATAGCGCAAGAGTAGCGGAAAATAACGGAAGGCCGTCTGAAAACCCTATTTCAGGTTTTCAGACGGCCTTTCTTTGAGTCTTACGGCTCGTCTGAATCAAACAGGCTTCGGCACGCATACAGCAGCCCGCCCACCAATATGGCCAGACCCACCGCCGCCCAATACGCATCGGCATAGCCGACCGACTTTGCCAGCCGCAGGGCGGCGAAACCGGCCGCGTAACTGCCGAGCAGGACGACGGAAAATTGCAGGCTGCTGTCGAGTGCGGCGGTGGCGCGGTCGGATTTGTCCATCACCAACGCCAGTATTACCGGCGGCAGCAGCGTGTAGCTCAGACTCAGGGCGATGATTTGCGCGGGCGGCAGCCAAGGATGGACGCGGGCGAGCGCGTCGATGGCGGTCATGGACGCCAAAAGCGGCAGTTGCAGCGCGTAGAGCAGGAACACGAGTTTGCGGCGCGGATAATTGCGCGAAAACCAGCCCGACAGCGGCGTAACAATCAGGCAGGCAACAGGAATACCCACCGCTAGAATCCCGCCCGTCTGTTTCGGGGAGAAGCCCAAATCCGCCAGCTTGGGCACAAAAGTCGCCGCCGCAAACGCATACGGTGCGGCAACGGCAAACAGCAAAACCAGCCACCGCCAGCCCGTTTCAGGTCGCCGCCAAAAGGAGACCAGCCGTGCCGCCAATGCCGTCAAACCGCCTTGTGCCGTCGGGCTTTCCGACTCGCGGTAGCACAAGAGTTGCAGCAACATCAGCAGGGTGAACGCCAGCATAAAGCCCGCCGCCGCCGTCTGCCCGTATTCCTGATACAGCCACAACACCAGCGCGCCGCCGATCATCTTTCCGCCGCGCGCCGCCATCGTCTGAATCACACCACCGAAACCGCGTTCGCGGTGCGGCAGGACGATGCACGACAAGCCCAGCATCGCGCAGCCGTACACCGCCGACATGGCCGAGAGCAAAACGCAGCAAACCAAAAGTAGCGGGAAGTTCTGCGTTATGTCGATGCAGGCCATCAGCCCGAACACCGCCGAAAGCCCCAGCGTCGCCGCCAGCAGCCAGCCGCGAAACCGCCCGAACCGCCCCGCCGGCCGCCGCTCCATCAACGCGGCAAACAACACCTTCGCCGCTTCGATACCGCCGATTAAATGTATCCAGCTCAGTTGGTTCAGGCTGTAACCGTGGTTTTTCAAAATAGCGACCAGCGCGACCAGATAAAAACTGGTCAGCGTGAATTTGTAGGTGCTGCCGCCGATAAGCAGCAGCCAGTCGCGTGGGGCGGGGGAAGCGGAGGTTTGCGGCATGGGTTGGTTTTCCTTGGGGCGGAACGTGTGAAGGTAAAGGCCGTCTGAAAATAAAAAAATCAAGCGTGTGCAGCTGATTTGCGGCCGAAAACCGCTATCGGTGTTTGCAGTCTTTTTCAGACGGCCTTCAACGCTTCTTCTGCCTTTTGCAGGGCGGTTTGCTCGTCGGCTTCGACGATGTAGTTCACGCCCAGCGCGGGGGCGAGTTTGGACGATTGTTCGCGGAAGAACGCCAGTTGCGCCGCGTCGGGTTCGATGAGGAGCATGGCGGCGCAGCGTTCGGCGAGTTGCGGCCGGTGTGCCTTTATCCATTCGATGTAGGTTTTGCGGTCGGCAATGCGCTGTTCGTCGCTCACCTGCCGCCGCATCGGGGTGCAGACGGTGGCGAAGCGGCGGTTTTGGTTTAACAGGGTTTCGAATTCGACCAGCCAGTCGGCGAAGTCGGCGACGTGGGTCAGGTCGGTCAGGTAGACGGTGCCTTCGGGTAGGGTTTTGGCGGGGGTGAAGTAGATCATGTGGTTCCTTTGGGTGTTTTGGGGTAGCGAAGCGGACTTGCGTAAGCTAATGACGATAATCGGTTGTTAAGGCCGTTTCAGACGACCTTCGTTATTCCAGTAACCGTAGCTAGGGCATTGATGCCTGACCTACGTTTTTTCAGACGGCCTCCATCATTTCAGCCCAGCCTAAAACTTCCATTCCGCGCTTACGCCCACGCTTCTGGGGCGTTGGTAGAGTGCGTCTTGGCGGTCGGCGCTGGAAATGAATATGGGGTGGCGGCGGTTGAACACGTTGTCGGCGTAGAGCGAGATGCGGCCTTGTTTGAAGTTGTAGGCGGTGTAGAGGTTGACTTGGTTGTATGCGCCGATTTTGCCTGATTCGGCATTGTCGGCGGCGGAGTAGTAGCCGCCGTAGAAGCGCACGTCGCCGCCGGCTTCCCAGCCTTTGTCGTTCAGGTATTTCACGCCGATGTTGGCGGTGTATTTGGGCGCGCGGCCGAGTTTGTTGCCTTCAATGCCGCTGTTGGGATAGCTTTTGATTTTGGTGTTGAGCAGCCCCAGTCCGGTGGTGAGTTTCAGGCTGTCGGTGGCCTGCCAGTCGGCGGCGAGTTCTGCGCCGTAGGTGTGGACTTTTTTGGCGTTGCGGATGACGACGGAGTTGGTGCCGAGATAGAAGGGGAGCTGCATGTCGCGGTAGTGGTTCAGGAACAGGTTGCCGGAGAGTTGCAGGCGGCGGTCTGCGCTGCGCCAGCGGGTGTACCACTCGTAGTTGTTCACATATTCGGGTTTATAAGTGTAGGTTACGACGGGGCGGCCGAAGGTGATGCCTGCGCCGCCGGGGTTGTAGCCGCGCGCGGCTTTGATGCCGCTGACCCATTGGTCGGTGGGTTTGAAGGCGATGTCGATTTTGGGCAGGAACACGGTCTGGCCTTTGTCTAAATCAAGGTGCAGTGCGCCGCTGCCGCCGCTTCGTTTGTGCGTTTCTTTTTCAAGGCGTGCGGCGGCTGTGATGTCCCATTTTTCGCCGGGGCTGTATGTGGTTTCGGCAAACAGGGCGCGCACGCTGTTGCGGTCATCAAAGGTGTTGCGGCCGCCGACGCTGCGGATATCTACCCATTCGTCTTGTTTGCTGCGGAAGTAGTGCAGTCCGGCAAAGCCTTTCAGACGGCCTTTGTTGGAAAAATGCAATACCGGCTCCCATTGCAGTTCGCGGCCTTTGAGTTCGGCGGGCACGCCTTGCGGGCTGACGGTCATCGGCAGGTGCAGCCGCTCGTTGTGGTAGCGGCCGTAAACCAGTTTGTTTTCCAGTTTCAGATAGTCGTTAAGCTGCCACGATACGTCCCAGATGCCTGATGTCGAGCCGGTTACGAACACGGGCTTTTCTTTTAAAAAACGGCGGCTGGTGGTGTTGCCCATGATTTCGTTTTGCGGCGCGCGCGAACGGATGTGGTTCAGTGTCAGGCGGCTGTAAAAATCGGGATGGTTTTCGGGCGTGAGCAGGAGTTTGAAGCGCACATTGGTGTTTTCCACGCGGCGCGGGTTGCCGGTCGGCTCGTAGGACACGAACGGCTCGTAGCTTTCGCGCTGCTGCCGCTCCGCGCTCAGGCGGAAGGCAAGGTTGTTTTTCACAATCGGGCCGGACACTACGCCGGCGATGTTGCGCGTTTTTTGGTTGCCCAAACCCAAGCGCAGCGCGCCTTCCCATTCGTCGGTCGGGTCTTTGGAACGCATCACCACCGCGTTCTGCCCGCGCACATGGCTTTGCGGCCCGCGCAAGACTTCCACCTGCTGCATGTCCCACAGCGACTGCGTGCCGAAGGCATATTCGTTGTAAGTGGCGGATCGGCCGTCTATGGACAGGTTCAGGCGCGGCCGCGTGCCCGCGAAAAACGCCACTGCGCCGGTGGCGGGGCCGGAGCCGTCCACGCCGCGCACGGTCGGCAAATCGTTGCCGCTGCCCAAGTCCACCGTGTTCACAGTCTGTTTGAGCAGGTCGGTCGCGGAAAGATTGTGGCCGCTGCGGTCGATGTTCGGCGTGGTGAAAACGCGGTTGGACGTGGCGGTTTCAAAGCCGCTGCGGTTGGTGCGTTCGCCGGTTACGACGACTTCTTCCAACTGCACTTGTTCCGCATCTTGCGCCGTATCAGTGGCATAAATCCATTCGGAGGCGAAAGCGGCGGCAAGCAGCAGCGGCAGGCGGCGGAGGGGGGGGTTCTGCATTTCCTTATCCTTTCAGACGGCATACACCGGGGCGGATTGAACATCAGGCAATCCAACCGATCCGGCAGTATGCAAATATTTGTTGTTTACACATTTACATAAAACAAACTATTAATGTAAAGTATAAGAAACAAAAAACAGGAATGCAAGTGTTTATCATTCACTTTACTTGTTCCTTTTTATAGTGAACCATCTAAAAAACAATTCCCTCTCCCATTTGGTGGGAGAAGGTTGGTGAGGGCGATTCTGCGGCCTTTATGAATGTGGCTTGCTAAGCATCCGACAGCCCTCATCCATAGGATGGAGCGGAGGGATAAGGAAAGAGGCCGTCTGAAACGCCGCTGTATTGCCATTGCCGCTGTGGGGAAATATGATGAGTATCCTGCTTACGGATAAATTTAATGAAAGCCCTTTATGAACAAAATCAAAATCTTCTTAACGTCATGAATGCCAGTAAACAACAAACCATCGCCGACACCGCCCGCCGCCTGTTCCGCGAACACGGTTTTTCCGCCGTATCCGTGGGCGGAATCTGCGCCGAGGCCGCCGTCAGCCGCGTTACTTTTTACAAATATTACAGCGGCAAAAACGCACTCTTGCAGGAAATCGTTACCGAACAGAAAAACCGCGTCCGCGCCGAATTCGAAAACCTGCTCGCACGGCAATGCAGCCTGCGCGAAGCCGCCGAAGCCGTGTTTGTCCTACAAAAACAATCGTTTGAAGAACTCTATTCCGCCGCCTTCCTGCGTGACATCGAAGAAAACACCGATTTGGAGCTGGAGCGGTTTTTCCATGAGTTGAACGAAGAAAAATACGCCTTTATGCGCAGCTTCTTCCACACCCTGCAACAACGCCGCCTGATTCAGCCCGATTTGCCGGTGGAACTCATCGACCTGTTCATCCGTCAGGCGGATATATTGATGCGCCATCCGCAACTGGCCGCGCTTTATGCCGCTGCGCCGCAAAAACTACCGCAGGACGTATTAGGATTACTGCTGCACGGTTTGGCAGGGGAGGAAGGTACGGGTGAGGAGATTGATTTTTTGGGGAAGATGAAAGGGATTTGCTGAATTTCTCATAAAACGTCGTCTGAAAACGAATTGTCGATTTTCAGACGACGTTTTAATCCTGTCTGAACTGCTGGAACTGATTAACCGCCAACTGACCGAAAAAAACCTAAAAGTAGAGAAAGCATCCGCCGCCGTCATTGACGCCACCATTATTCAGACCGCCGGCAGCAAACAGCGTCAGGCCATAGAAGTCGATGAAGAAGGACAAGTTAGTGGCCAAACCACACCGAGCAAAGATAAAGATGCCCGTTGGACAAAGAAAAACGGCATCTACAAACTCGGTTACAAACAACATACCCGCACCGATG
>NZ_KV810264.1:0-5186 GCF_001812735.1 Neisseria sp. HMSC069H12 | reverse complement strand
ATGTCTTGGTGGGAATTTAGGGGATTTGGGGGAATTTTGCAAAGGTCTCCTATTGCCTTGATGCACGGTTGCTTAGGTTAAAACTTCATCTCCAAAGTCAGGGTGTAATTTCGTCCCGGTGCGGCGTAGCGGTTATACCTACCGACATTATTGTGCCTATTGACCGCTCCTTCGGCAGTCTGCCTTACAGACTCCCAAGTGGTATACCGGTAGTTGAAGAGGTTATACACGCCTGCACGCAGGGTCAGGTGTTTCTTAATATTGTAATATCCGAAAACATCCGTAACATGCCAAGGCCGCGTCCGCCGTGATGCTGCTTTTTTAGCATTGGCATTACCGTTCAACAGCGCCTGGCTACCTAGCAGTTCGTCAACAGATTTTGCCTTGGAATAAGTAAACATCGTATTGATGCCCCATATTCCGTCAGGATGGTCGTAACCCAAACCCAATACATATCGTGAAGGTTGGACGGCATCAAAGAGATATGAAGTTACAAACGTCCTGTCGGCGCGTATATCGGCATCTTTGACCTTGATACGGTTATAGGCAAGCGTGGAATACAACCCGTCCGGCAACCTGCCCCATACACCGTGCCAATCGATTTTACCCAAAATATTGATACCGGCTATCCGTGCATTTTGAGCATTTCGGTATCCGGGGTCGCCAGAAGCCGAAGTTTGCCCGTTTTGAGTTCGGGTTTCATAACCGAATGCAATCAGGTCGCGATAAGCATTGTTGAAATAGCTGGCTTCCAAATTGCCGAAGTCCCCTTTAAATACAATACCTGTCTCTCTATTAAAGGATTTTTCCGGTTTCAGATCCAACGTTTTCAAAGACTCCCCGGCTCTCCAGCCGTACATTTCGGCAAACGACGGTAGACGGAAGCCCGTAGAAGCGCGATAAGTCAAATCCATCCAGGTGAAAGGCTTGAGGACTACGCCTGCGTTCCAAGAAAGGTTGCGGTGAGTGCCGGTAGAGACACTCTTATCTTCCGAATGCGTACTGCGGTAATCGTAACGTATACCTGCTCCGACATCTGCCCACCTGCCCAAACGGACATTGTCTTGAACGGCTGCATAATAACCGTTGCCGCCGATATTCCTCGGTGTGCAGTCTGTATAGGTGTTATTGCCGAAACGGCATATCGGCGATGTATTGACCGTGGTCTTGCCGATAGACACCCAATACGGTTTGCCTTGGCTTCCATTGGGCGACTGCGCCCCTTCCGGAGTTTTCGATCCATATGCCTGAACTGCGTTTTGCAGATAATAATCGCTGTGGGACAATTGCGACTTAAAGCGGTCGTACCCTAGATTGATACTCAAATTGTGACGGATTTTGGCCGTATCAAATGCCTTTTTAAATACTGCTTGGAACAGGTTTCGGCTTTCTTCATAAATCATCCGGTCGGATTTATAGAAGGAATACGGTTTATTGCCGTCGGGACGGCAATTTTTATCCGAACCGTCGTGAGAGCAATGCGTCTGCTGCAAACGGTTGTCCAAATCTATACCTTGCCGGTCATAAGAAAGTCGGGCGTAATCGGCCCAGGTATCCTTGTCAGCATTATGGTAAACATATTCGACCCCGTACCGGTTTTTAGTATGGCGTTCATCATAAAACACGCCGGTACCGTAACCGATACCCTGCAATGTACCGCCCTCTCCCTGAACAAACAGCCTTTCGGCCTTATTATTGCCCGAATATTTGCCAAAGCCGCTCGGCGTACCGTTTCTCCGGACACTTTCATTCAGGTCGGCCTCGGTAAAATAGGCAGGAACAGTCATATCCCGTGTATCAAAGGTCTGCTGCGTACGTTCAAGAACGGCTCCGACATAATGGCGGTTGTCCAAATGCCAACCCGGTCGGAACAGCCATGATTGGCTGCCATACTCAAGCGGGTCCGCAAGGAAGCGGCTGGGGCCGGTATAATCCTGCGTGCTGACGGTTTTGCGCTCATCTTTGGCCAAAGCATCTTTTTTCGCATTGTCTTTACAGGCCGCATATCCATTGGAACATTCCTCTTCGACAATGAAATTTGCGTACGGATGGGTATCCTCGACCGGTATCAGCCGATTGAAGCTCTGCACACCTTTACCAGCATCTTTATGCGCATGGATTTCCTGCCCCCGCCGTTTAGTATAAATAAGGAGGGCTTCCGCGCCGCCGCTGCGTCCTGCAAGCGCAAGGGACTGTGTCAGGGCATGGTCTTTTCCAGAATAGGCAGTTTTACTCTGAATGCCCCACTGTTTTCCCTCTCCGATAATGTCGGCTGCGGTTTTGGTTTGAAATGCGACCGAACCTGCCAATGCGCCGTTTCCGTATTCTGATGAATTCGAACCCTTGCTGATTTCAACGGCCTTAACGTTTTCATACTCAATTTCATTGATTGCGCCGCTGCTGCCCGCCGTCCTCGTCCCACCCAATGCCGCCTGCGCGGTGTAGGACTGTATTTGCGAAACGCCGTCTACCGTTAAGGAAACACGGTTTTTATCCATGCCGCGTATTGAATAGCCGGAACTTGCGCCCCGACCCTGTTCGACCACGGCAATACCCGGATCGTAACGGGTCAGGTCTCGGATATTCAAAACCTGTTCTTTACTTAGCGTCTCGGAAGATTTGACCAGCTTGCCCAGCCCGGTTACTTCGTTATCACGGCGGGTTTTCTGTTTTTTCGCATTGACCTGCACGGTATCGAGCTGCTTTTCCCACACTTGTCCGGACGGTAAAACATCCGCATAAGCAGGCAGCGCAGTCATCAGCGACAGGCATAAAATATTTAATCGGAACAAATGTTGCTGTTTCATATCATTTCTCTACTTACTGCCTTCAGACGGCATTTAAAGCCGATATGCCGTCTGAAGAACTTTCCTCTGTCAACCGGCAGCCCAGTTTACCGGGCAAGCTGTTGGCGTTTCGTACCGAATACCACTGCCGCCTTGCCGCTTTCTCCCTCCAATGTATTTCCGGAGAACGATCCGCCCATCTCAATGGCGGTTTTGCCGTAGAAGCCGCCGGACACATCTGCACGGATATTCGTCCGTTTCGGATCGATGGTATTTTTCGGATCTAATGCAAAGCCGTTTTCACCGGTTTTCGCCACACCTGAAAAACCGTTGCCCTGAATCGTGGCAGTGATGGTGAATACGGGGGCAATGCGGTCTTTCGCCGTCAGCATACCGTTGAGGGTTTTCTCGGCAAAATTAACTTTAAACTCCGCCCGGTTACCGCCTTCCTTATTGGAAGGTTCGGCACTCCAACTCGTACCATTAACAATAGTACCCGACCATGTACCGCGATATACCGCCTCTCCCGCCGTTACAGGCATATCGGAAACCGGCGTACGGCTGCCCTGCAGGAACATATCGTGCGAACCGCCGTGTTCCAACACCCCGAAATGCAGGTAATCCAAATTGGAGCAGCATACCGACACCTTCACACCGTCTTTCTCAAATACATGCTGGAATGCCGTCTGAGTGCCTTCGGACGGTACAAGCGCAAGCTCTACGCCGTCAATCAGCAGTTTGGCCACGTTGCCGAAGCTGTCTATCTGTTTTTTCACAAAATCCGCACCGATGCGGTAAGCGTCCATAAAGGTTTCAGCCAATGGTTTTTCTGCACCGTCTTTCTGTTTCGCGCCGAATACGGCAAGCACTTTCTTATCGTTTGCCAAAAACTTGCCGCCCAACTCATCGCCCTGAGGCCCGTAGAAACCACCTTCCAGACTATCAGAATCAGAAACGAAGGGATGACCGTTCCCAGTATCTTTATCTGCAGCCAACGCCTTACCTTTGAAGCGGTTGCCGTGCAGGTTAGCCTGAATGTCGTACCGTTTAATTTGTTTGGTTTTATTTTCGGTTTCGTTATGGGTAATCCGGTTATTGCGGTAGAGCGCGCCGGTCATGGTCTTGGCGGCGAAATCCACCTCAAACTCGCTGGTCAGCCCGAAATCGGTCTGACCTTTCGGTGCCTCGCTTTCATTGCGCAACACATCCGCTTCCTCGGCAGACAAAGCCCCGTACCTATCCCCCGCTGGCGGACTACCCAACTGGGGAAACTTCTGTTTTTCCTTGGCATCGGTTACATAATCCCAAGTACCTTTGTAAATCGCTTTGCCCATCGGCAGAGCTTGGGAAGGATTGCTGCCTTTGTAGAAAAGATAGCCGTCCGGACCGAAAAGGGCGATATTGTTTTTGGGATCGATTTTATTGGCACCGTTGCGGTAGATATAGCCCGAGCGGACATACTTGAATTTCGTGTATCCTTCCACGCGGCTTTTGCCGTCGCCCGTTGTAATGGATTCGTTCAGCGTACCCTTATCCATCGCAAAAATGTCATCCTTTTGGGGAAACTTATCCGGTTCACCCGCCGCCAATTTCACCCAATCTGCTTCCGACAGCGGCTGATGCCCCTGTTTCACGTTGAAATGGACATTACGGCGCGGTATTTTGGCTGCAAAACCGTAAGCCGGACGGTCGTTTTCCGCCGCCTGCGCTTCATCGGGTTTTGCCGGTTTTTCAGTCTGTTCGTCTTGGTATTTCGGTGCTTCGGACTGCGGGTTGTGCTGTTTCGTTTCCACGCTGTCCAAATCGAAACTGCCGCCGCCCGCGCAGGCAGAAAGCAGCAGCACAGGCAGGATACCGGCTGCTTGGGCAATAAGTGAATTTTTCATATCAACTTTTTTTAAAAATGATAATAGTTTATATTCTATTAACTTAAAATGTAATTTGCAAACATTTTCTGACGTATCTTCACAAAAAACACCCACACATCCTTACTCCAGATATGCGGGTGTTTGAGCAAACTTTGCCTAACCCAAAGACACCATTTCAATCTGCTCCATCGTCCTACCCAGAAAACGTTCGCCTATCGTTCTGAATTTCAAAGGAATATCGCTGACATAAAAACGATAGTCGGGATTATTGTTGTCAGTATTGAGTAATCCCTCCTGCGCAAGGACGCGTGCTGTTTCTTCAGCCATCGTAATTGCAGAATCAACCAACGCGACATTACCCGCCTCCCTACCGATTAAGGGCTTGAGCAAGGGAAAGTGCGTGCAGCCCAACACCAGCGTATCGATGCCGTCTGCAAACAATGGTTTGAGGTATTCGCATACGGTCAGGTGGGTAACTTCATGTCCCAACCAACCTTCCGCATCGGTACGGGTATGTTGTTTGTAACCGAGT
>NZ_KV810263.1:0-218 GCF_001812735.1 Neisseria sp. HMSC069H12 | reverse complement strand
ATGGATTCACTTGAGGCTGCAAAAAAGCTGGCCATTAAAACCTGCGAAGAAGGTGGAACGAATAAACCGTGTAAAGTTCAAGCCTGGGTTCGCAACGGCTGTATCGCCGTTGCTCAAGCAAAAGATGGTTCAGCTTTTTTTGGCATAAACGACCCGGGTATGGCTGAAGCGGAGGCATTAAGAAAATGTCGAAAACGTGGAGCTTTACAATGCAGAAT
>NZ_KV810262.1:0-251 GCF_001812735.1 Neisseria sp. HMSC069H12 | reverse complement strand
CATCCGCCGCCTGTGTCGGTGCGGCGGGGCCGTCTGAAAAAACTAACGAAAAAGATGCTAAGCAACAGAACAGGGCTATTTGTCCAGAGCCTGTCAATCTGATGAGTGATGATTGCTTGAGTATTACTTTAGGGGAATTCGAGGACAAGCTGAAGAAGAAGTATGAAGAATTATTTCGACGTGCAGTAGCCAAAGACCGAAAATTGCACGGATTGTCCAAACAGTATTTCACAAGCATCCGCTCAAAATGG
>NZ_KV810261.1:0-645 GCF_001812735.1 Neisseria sp. HMSC069H12 | reverse complement strand
CTGCAAAACCTCAAACGGCGTATCGCCGTTCAAACTGCGGTGCGGCTTCACAGTGTTATAGAAATTAACAAAGCGGCACAACTCCTTTCGCCGGTGTTCCGGACTGTCAAACAACTGTTTCTCATGCCACATCTCCATCAGGGTGCGGATAACCCGTTCCGCCTTACCGTTGGTCTGCGGACGGGCAACCCGGGTAAACTTTTGACCAATCCCGTTCTCATAACAGGCTACACCGAAAGCATGGTTGGCCGAGCCTTTATATTCCGTACCGTTATCGGAGTAAACGCACTCAATCAGGTATGGGCAGGGATCAATCAGGTGTTCGGTCAGAAACTTGGCGGCACTGTCTGCGGTTTTGTCCGGCAAAATGGCGGCGTATAGCTCCCTTGAGAAATCGTCGATGGCGACAAACAGGTAATCCCGCTTATCGGTGGCTTTCTGCCCTTTGAGCAGCGGCAGCCGTTTGGTATCGAGATGTACCAGCTCTCCGGGGTAGGATTTATTGTAGCGTTTGGCCTGCCTTTTGAGTTTTTCCTGAATGCCGCGTTCTACCTTGGCCAGGCGTTTCATTCCGTACTTTGCCTGTTTGAAACGGTTGTTGGTACTGGTTTGGGGTTTGAGCAGTCTGCCCCTTGCGGCTTTAAG